>CAIQCA010000079.1 GCA_903870235.1 uncultured bacterium | reverse complement strand
GTAAGGTTATAGGAGATGAAGTCCCCCACGCACACATCTGGGTCTTTCCTCATCCGACAACCCCGGGAAATAAAACTGATTTTGAATTAAATAAGAAAAAACTTATTGAAGCGCTTCGATCCCCGGCAAAGTCCCTTTAGAAAGATAATCGAGCATCGCTCCACCAGCGGTTGATACAAAAGAAAACTTATTTTCTAGACCAAGCGTAGCTATGGCGGCCAAAGTGTCACCACCACCAACTATTGAAGTAAAAAGATTGGAGCCTTGAGGACTAAGAGAATTATTGCCAACAGTACCAAATCTGGCTGCAATCATCTTTGCAACTTCCAATGTAGGTTCTTGATAGCCTTTTTCATAAAGTCCCAGTGGACCATTCCAAAGGATAAAACTAGCTGCATTTATTTTTGCACGTAAGAGTTCGATAGACTGTGGACCCGCATCCATGATCTTATCAGTTTGAGTCAGACTACCAGCCAACTTAATTTCATGCGCTTCATTGACTACATCTACTGGTAACATCAACCTAGGATTTGAAAGATACTTAGAGAGATCAAAATCACCCACTGAAATCAAAGATTTACCAACTTCATATCCTTTGGCTTTGAAAAAATCATTGGCCAATGCTCCGCCCACAAAAACATCGTCAGCTAAGCCCATAAATCTCTCCAGTAAAGGCAACTTCGTATCGAACTTCGCACCACCAAGGATAAAAAGGAATGGGTGTGTGGCATGGAAAGCTTGTGAAAGATTGGCAATTTCGTTTTGAACCTGCAAACCAGCATAACTTGGTATAAGTTTTGGTACACCAACAATTGAAGCATGCTCACGATGACAAACTGAGAAAGCATCATTTACATATATATCACCGAGTGAAGCTAGTTCCTTAGCAAACATGGGATCATTGGCCTTTTCGCCATCAAACTGACGAAGATTTTCAAGTAAAATACATGACCCCACTGCCATCTTGGCGATTTCATCTGTGGCACTGCGAATGTTTTTTACGAAAGTTACAGGTGCACCAAGCGTATTCAGCACCGCAGCCACCGGCTCCAAAGTATTCTTCTCACCTTCTAGAACTTCCAAATGACTCATCAGAATAACTTTTGCGCCTTTATCACGTAAATAATTTATCGTTGGCAAGGCCATGCGAATGCGATAATCATTCACAACCTTACCAGATTTTATCGGTACATTGAAATCAACGCGCACCAAGACGCGCACGTCTTTTAAATATTCAATATCAGAAAGAATTTTCATGTCTTAAAAATTGAATCAGGCTAAGTATAACACCAATCCAAACTACCCTACCAAATCAACCGCCTTTAACATTTCCACAAATCCGGGTGCATTGACACTCTCACGGCCAACCAAAAGTCCATCAACTTTGCCAACAGCTATGATATCTGGCGCATTACGATATGTAACGGAGCCACCATAAAGGATCGTCACCTTTAGCCCCATGTCAGCTCCAAACAAATCCGCGAAAACTTTTTTTATAAAAAGTGACGTTTCATAGACATCTTCGGGTTTCATGGCCTCTGCAGCACCTATAGCCCAGATCGGTTCGTAAGCAACAATTATTGACTTGGCAGACTTTTTCAACAGATCACCACAACTAGCTTTGATCTGATTTTTCAAAGCGTCGAGATAAGCACCACTTTCATCACGAACTGATTCACCGACACATAAAATAGGTGTCATACCTTGGTCGAGAACTGCCTTCAATCTAGCGGCAACTACGAGATCAGTATCTCCACGCTTACGTTGTTCAGAATGTCCAATAATGACGAACTCCACGCCGATATCTCGAAGCATGTGAGCACCAACTTCACCGGTGTGTGGCCCACTCTCTTCTTGTGTCGAAGCCACCTGAGCTCCCATATGAAAATGCGGCGCATTTAATTTGCCCGACGACGTCAATCTTCCAGCGCATGAAGTTATAAATGGTAATGGCGGACAGATAACAGCCTCAGTGTGAACAAGCTTTGCGGCTGCTTTCTTGAACTTACGAGCCAAGGTCTTTGCTTCAGCCAGAGTGGCTGGATTCATCTTCCAGTTACCAACTATGAGTTTTTTGTGAGTCATGAGTTTGTATTATAGGAGACATTGTATCACGATAAACCCTGTGTTATAAAGGACGAAGAGAAGAGCAACAAAAAAACAATAGGAGAAACTATGCCATTTGAGAATCATACAGCCAGTGGTCCTATGGGCGTTCGTCTCGTGGGCCCCAGCGAGCATGTGGGTGAAACTCGCTACAGTTGGTCCAAGACTCAATCTGGTAAACAGCAGCTGTTTATCCGCATCGAGAAAGACAACGGGGTCCACAAGGAATACGATTGCTTGTCCTCCATCATCCGTCTCAGTTTCACCGACACATCGCTTTTGGTCATGTCGGTGGGAGCATGTGCCGTCGAAAAACATGTTGTCATGTCATCGCGGCCAGGGAGTTTCAACTCGTACTTGAATAAAAATCAGGGACACACACCATATCTGGAAATCCCCCTGAAGATCCTTCAGAATCGGGTTTGCGATGTCAGCTACGAGACAAATCACCTGGGTGATTTCTTGATCATCGGGTGCTCAAACCCTGAGAAAACCACCAAAGGAGGTATGGTCTTTTTGATCAACATCTCCGCAATCGGCTTGCTGCAAGGACTGGATTCGATAACTCTCGATGGAAAAGTCTACATGGACAGAAAAATAATCGGCGATCTGTCCACAAATAAGTTTGGAACATCGCCATTCTGCGTGTGCCTCCATGTACCGGATTTTGTACACATCCCAAGGATTGCCGAAAACTTTGAGAAAAGCTCATACCGGCGAGTAGCCGTTCTGTTGAATCCAGACGATGTGTATGCGGAAACACCAATCGATGGATTCCTGATGATTGACATGGAGATGAGTAATGACCGATCTTCAACGCCGTACCATGTCCGGGAGCAAGACGGAATCACGGCAGCCAGGAAATTATTCAGCAAGATCTTCGGCTAGAATATTGGATGCCAAGATTAAGTTGAAATTAGTCAATCAAGCAAACAGAGGCCTCCAGCCTCTGTTTTTTATTGCATGCTTTATTTCATTATTATATCTCTTTCCAAGAAATCATAACGTACTGGCTCGTCGCTAGAGGAAAACTTGGTGGTGGACTATAGAGTAAGTTGGCGTCATACGAAAGATTACGCGTTGTATAACCAGTACCATCGGTGTAGGAGAATCCGTAGCGTTTGTTGGTAGCAATCATGCCATTCAAAGTCAAAGTTGAACGATTGTAATAGTTCGTACCAGTAACACGACAACTCGATGAATAATAAAATCTTCCGACACGACCATTTTCCGCCACAAGAGCACCATCGATACGCAAATTATCGGCACTGACGAGACCAACATTTATATTTCCCTGCGCAATCAACCCAAGAACATCTGTGCCATCATAATTCGTATAAAGAAGATTTGAATTTACTGTAATATTTGGTTCTTGACCAACAACTTGTGGAAGATTGCCAGCAGCAATAGTCAGACGAGCACTATTTATCTGACCATCAACCCAAACATGATCTTCAAAGAACAAAACTCCTTGAGCTGGTATGGCGTAAGTTCCAACAAGACTCTCTGATTGGATACTCCAAGTTCCCCATTGTGTTGCCGTGTCTGAACAATTATTTGGTGCATTCACCAAATTTGTAACTACATACAAAGTAAAAGTATCATTGGTATTCAAAACCACATGATATCCGTTGGCTGCATGACCGTGATACTGAGACTGGGTGTATTCGAAACCACTACTACGAGCGATCGTTTGTAATTGCTGAAGATTGGAAAGTAAGCCAGTAAAATCAACCGTCGGTGTTGGAAATTGTCGGCCAGCCTTAAATACATCTGATCTGGTCGGCACTGAAGCTGGTGGTTGTGGATCTTGTGGAGAAACTTGTGTGTAGACTCCGAACTCAGTTGTACTATCGTCAGGATCAACATAAGTAGCAAGCGCACTCGAAACTGTATTGTACGCCACACCATCAAAATGTATTCCATAGTTTGATTTGATCGGACCATAGACATTGGTTCCAGAACCAAAACGAAGATTATCATTGGCGACCACAGCATATTGTGCAAGTGATGGTACAGCCAAAGTAGCTTTTATGGTTCGAGAAATCGCCGGATTTATCGTAACTGTCCCCTTGGAAATGATAACGACCTTTGTCGAACCAACCAGAGGAGGAGTTATAGTCAATGTGTAAGAGCCGATTATATTTCCATCTTTATCTAAGAAATTATGCGTATAAGGACCCGCGTGACCGGTACCATCTTGATAATCGTTTGGTGATTGGGCTAGATGCCACTGGTAATAGTTAACTCCAGCCTCAGCAATTTGAAAAGCCTGTTCTCTTTGCGTGGTCATGCGCACACTCGTAAGCAAGGTCGCTCCCCAATTTACTAGACCGATAGTCATCATCACCGCGAGTGCAGCAAAAACTAGGACGCTTAGAAGGATGTCTCCTTGTTCAAAATTCAATTTTTTAATTAATCTGATCTTCATAGATTTGTTTTGAGGTTTCGCAACTGTATAACTGCCGCATAAGTTATAGGCAACGGTGATCGATTTGGATCAACATCCAGAGTCAACGAAACTTTTATGGATCGAACCACTGGAAGACTCACCGGCTGAGCCAGAGGTTGTGTTGTGCCATCATAGTTCTCATCAAAATATTGAAAAGTTGGCAAAGAAGCATCATTGCGTACATTCATAACCAAAGTAGTTGTCGATTGTGTGGCTGGATTGTAAACAGCTGGCGAACCAGAAGGAATTATCACTGCTCTATATAAAACTTTATTTAGCAAAGTGTATGTAATCTGTTCCACAACTCCATCACCATTTGCGTCAGAGAAAAAACTGATCGTACTGGTGCTAGCCACGACTAGAGGATATGCCCCATTCCCACTAGGAGCCATGGAACGAATTTCTTTTGTAATTACTTTGAGCAAAGCCTGCGCATCTTGTGCCGTCTCGAGAGATCCTGCCGCATATTTCTGGTATGAAAAGACATTGACCTCAAATGTGCCAACAACAACCATGATTACGATGAAAATAGAAATTGCAATTAATGTCTCCGCGAGAGTCATGCCGCTTTTGTTTGACCTAATGATCGGCGCACCAGATTTATTAGAAAAACGGATTTGATGAAAGAACATGGGGTAATTTTAGCATATTTGACATGTACATTATATTAATTCAGAGAATTGGCTCCTGCCCAACAAATTAGCCCTAAATCTGCTTGACAGACACGCTTAAATGTGCTAGGGTGTCGAAAGTAACGATTTTTTGACAACTAACCAATGAACGAAAGGAAAAAATAGTATGTTGTTTCGAACGCAAAGACGAAGAGAACAGGCCTGTTCAGAAGTACTGGACAGCCTTGGTAGTCACGAAGGCACCTTGTTAACTCTCAAAGAACAGGGTGGCGAATTGACCCTATCTCGGGCCACTTTTGAGCGAGTCGGGTATCTGTGGCGCATTGTGCCACTGTACAAAGTGACAAATCGAAGTGGCGGAAAGATGAACATCATCGAAAGTGTTATGGATGTGGTTGAGGTGGTTACAAAATCGCTACGATCCTACATCTCGGCATATTCGAATGATACGTGGGCAATCGTGATTCAGGGTATGCGTCAATCCCTCAACGAGAGGATCAACGCGGCCCGTGGAAATGCAGAGACAAAGGTGGCTGCGGCTTATGCTGTAATCCACCAAAAGTTTCTGCTACCCATCATCACGAAAAACCAGAACGAGTTCCGTCAACAGCTCGCAGAAGCAATAAACACCACCGCGCGAGAAAGTTTCACTGGTATCATCCAGAGAAATATCGGCATGTTCCTCATGAAGTTACATGAGGAAGGCAATAAACATACCGGCGCGGAATATGCGAGCTCGGGTGCACATGCCTTACCAAACGGTTGTAAGTTCGTCTTTCACAAAAAAGACGCATCCGTGTATGTGATCGAGCAGCTCCCACAAATACGGACGATCGAAGATTTGGGAACGAGGTATCGTATCTCGGTACCATATGTGATCTTCGTGTTAACACTTCGGAACAATCGTTTTATGTGGTTGCAGGTATTGTTCAGAAATTCGCCTCTTTGTAGTGAGGCAGACGAATTACTCTGTCCAGCCTTTCCTAACATATACAATGATCGTGGTCGACGTTTCAAGATATGTTTTCCGGCACCGAGAAGTGACGGACAGACACCATCGAAAATCGCCGACGAGGCCGCCCAGAACTACTGGGGTAGCAAGTTCAACAAAGACCTGCGCGGATATTATGAAGCTGCAATGTCACAAAACGTCGGATTAACGTCCTTCGGAGATTGGCATAGAAGGTCAGCTACCGATCCGCAGTTCGGGCTGAAAGTTGCCTGGCAACCAGCCCAGATCAATGTTGTCGGCCTCGTGGCTGACAACTTGGATACGGCATTGGACATCAAAGCGCAAGGAGAAGAGAGGCGCTCGAGCGCGGAAACATTACAACTGTTTGCAAAAAATCTAGGAGAACGGTTCGGCCGAGAAGTGGCAGAGAAACTACACTTCATGGTCTCCCACTCCCGGGTCGATGTAAACAGTCTTGCCCCAGCACAAACAGAGTTAGTTAAAACTCTGAATACGGCCGTGGCGGAACTAAAACAGGAGATTGGTAAAGTCTTGTCAGAGCCACTCAGTGATGAGGAGCTGGCAAGCATATGCAAATCAGCCGAACAACAACTCCGTGAAAATGTGGATAACAGCCTAGATCGGTTCTCCACGATTACGGAAAAACTCAGAAGAATGTAGGAGGAAGAAAAACTATGTTTAAAGTATTCATGAAACGAAAAGGGGAACAGCCACCGGCTGAAACTACCCACTACATCATCGCCAAGAACGGCATCTTTTTGAAGAAGGGCTCTTGGTGGATGGATGCGGTCGTGCCGGTCAAACAGATCGCCGTGCTTGAACGCCAAGAAATCAGCTTGAGACTGAAAATCAAGCCGATCTCGGCAGTCGTGCTTACGAAGGCTTGGAAGTTCTTTCGAGCCGTCTACAAAAAGCAGTTCACAGAAGCGGCGGTGCTGTTGCATTACTCAGAACAACTCGGCTGGGAGCTCACGGTGCCAAAACAGAAGGCAACGGGCGCTCATGTCGACTACGAGATGACGGATCGCCTACCGGGGTACGTCTTCATGGGCACCATGCATTCGCATGCGCGGATGAGTGCGTTCCACTCTTCGACGGACATCCACGACGAAGCAGAAGTCGACGGCATTCATATCACCTTCGGTGACTTGGATGAGGACAGCAAGTTCAGTCTCGATCCGGAAACTGTCGTCAACGGCACCCGTTTTGCTCTGAACTTAAGCCATCTGGAAGGATTGGTCGAGTGGGGTAAGAACCCTGCAGTAAAGGTCGTGTACGTAACGACCAAGCCCCGCTATACGATCGAGTGTCCGGAAATGAGCAACTGGGTTGTTCCGGATGGATGGGTTGCCAAAGTGGAACATCCGTCTTATCTGACGGATTTCCTGAAGGGCCCCTCGGCATCCGTGCCCTTTGTTCCGCCACTCCCCCAGTGGGATAACGGGATACCGGCGTTTGTGGATGAAAATCCAGCAGCAGGATCAGTTGGGTTAAACCCCGCTCTTGCTGTAGCGTTGGCACAAAAAGGTCCCTAAGCCATGAACATCGTCATCATCGGCCTAGGGGGTATCGGATCACATTTGGTCAGACCACTGTGTCGGTACCTGAACGAATTGATGGAAGAAGTTACAGTCACACTCATCGACGGCGATACGTATGAGCCGAAAAATGAGACTCGACAAGAGTTCCGGGGCTTTGGAAACAAGGCCGAAGTGATTGCAACAGAGCTGACGGAACGTTTTCCGGAGATCAGCTTTTCCGGAAAGGCCTGGTTTGTCACCGAAGAAAATGTCTATCTCGCCATAAACGAGGGAGACATCGTCTTCAGTTGTGTTGACAACCACGCCACACGGAAAGTAATATCCGAACGGTGTTCGGGACTCAAGGACGTTGTACTTATCTCTGGTGGCAATGCGTATAGCGATGGGAATGTGCAGATATTCATCCGTGCAAACGGTGACTGCCAAACTCCGCCGCTGACACATCTGCACCCAGAGATCGAAGATCCTCAAGACAAGAACCCTGGAGAAATGAGCTGCGAAGAACTTGCGCAAAGCGGTTCGCCCCAGCTCATCTTCACGAACTTCTTGGCTTCAGCCTGGATGCTTACGACGTTCTGGAAGTATATCGAGTGGAAAAATAGTGGAAGTAAACGGGAATTCGGTTACTCTGAGATTTATTTCGACGGAGTCTCTGGAAACGCCCGCGCAGTCAATCGTAGTCAACCGCAGTAAACCGCAGAAAATGAAAGGAATGGAGAAGTTATGGTAAAAATCACATGTGGTGCGAACACGCAGGAGTTGGACGGCGTTGCTGGGAAAACTCTCGGCGAAGTCAAAGGCCAAGTCAGCGATGTTCTCAATGTTCCCTCCCCGGTCCAGGCAATCATCGGCGGCGCCAACGTCGGCGACGATTACCAACTGAAGGAAGGCGACGTCATCGAGCTGGTCAAACCGGCCGGCGACAAGGGCCTGTAAGCCCAACCGCAAGTTGTACCCGCGTGCACGCAATAGTGTGCACGCGGTTTTTTTATCCAAGAAAAATTCTCTTGGGACTAGCCCGCCAATTTGAGCATATTTGACATATTAGAAAATTGCTGTACTTTTAGCCATAGAACACTACCTAAGTGTATTGTTCTTCGGGAGAATAATAACGTTGTCAAATCAAACTAGTAGGAGGTTCGAGTGAGTAAAAATACACTCTTTGATAAGGTGTGGGGCCTGCATACAGTTCGGTCACTGCCTGGTGGGCAGGATCAGATCCTTGTCGGCCTTCACCTTGTTCACGAAGTCACGTCTCCACAGGCGTTTTCGATGATCAAAGAACGCGGACTCAGAGTTCGTTTTCCCCATCGTACATTCGCCACGGCCGACCATATTGTGCCGACCATCAACCGCAATCGTCCGCTCGCGGATCCACTTGCAGAGGAAATGCTCCAACACTTGGAACGCAACTGCAAGGAACATGGCATCACCTTATTTAGTATCGGCAATGACAACCAAGGTGTCATCCATATCATCGGTCCGGAACTGGGATTGACCCACCCGGGTATGGTGATCGCATGTGGCGACAGTCACACTTCGACACATGGCGCCTTCGGCGCCATCGCACTCGGTATCGGTACCACACAAGTTGCCAATGTCCTCGCGACCGGCTGTTTGCTTCTCGAGAAGCCAAAAGTTCGTCAGATCAAAGTGACTGGCAAGCTTGCGGATGGCGTTACTGCAAAGGACGTTATCCTGGCGATCATCAATCGTCTCGGGGTCAAAGGTGGCATCGGCTACGCTTACGAATACGCTGGTTCTGTCATTGAAAGCATGGACATGGAGGCTCGCATGACGCTCTGTAACATGTCGATCGAGGGCGGAGCACAATGTGGTTACGTCAATCCGGATGCGGAGACTATCAACTACCTGAGATTCAGGAAGTATGTGCCCCAGGAAGCAGTGTTCGATACAGCATCGATGTATTGGCTAAAACTGGTTTCTGAAAAAGACGCAGAGTACGACGATGTTGTCGAACTGCGTGGTGAAGAAATCGAACCGATGATGACTTGGGGAATCACTCCAGGGCAGTCAATATCCGTCAATGGCAATCTTCCTCTGATTCCGAAATGGGGAACAAAGGAAGCTGAAGAGGACGCAGGCGCCATCAGCCAAGGACTGGAGTATATGGGATTTGCCGCAGGCAAGCCTTTGATCGGCACACCTATTCAGGTGGCTTTTATCGGTTCATGCACCAATGGGCGGATCTCTGATCTACAAGAAGCCGCTCGTCTTATTCAGAAACACCAGTTGCACGTTGCACCTGGAGTGAGGGCACTTGTCGTCCCCGGATCGGAAAATGTCCGAAGGTGGGCAATGTCCGAAGGACTCGACAAGATCTTCATCAAAGCTGGTTGGGAGTTTCGTGAAGCTGGATGCAGTATGTGTCTGGCTATGAATCCCGACAAACTCCAAGGTCGCGAGCTCTGTGTTTCGACCAGTAATCGGAACTTCAAAGGACGGCAAGGCAGTCCAACGGGACGCACCATCCTCATGTCACCGGCCTCAGTTGTAGCTTGCGCTTCAACTGGGATCATCACCGACGTTCGTACACTCGGAAACTGAAAGGTACCAATGAATTCAAAAATCATCAAAGTATCTGGTGGAGCATTCCACCTACCAGGTAACGACATCGACACCGATCGGATCATTCCGGCGCGGTTTCTGAAATGTGTTACCTTCGACGGACTCGGAGAGCACGTCTTCGAAGACGACCGGGCACAGCTCAAAGGAAGCCATTCATTCGACAATACTAAGAACAAAGGTTGCACAATCCTCATTGCTGGCAACAACTTCGGTTGCGGTTCAAGTCGTGAACATGCAGTCGCCGCGCTTCAGTGTTGGGGGATCAAAGCGATCGTCGCGAAATCCTTCGCGGAAATCTTCCATGGCAATGCGGCCGGTAATGGGCTGGTGTGTGTGACAGTCGGAGATTATGATCATCAACTTCTTCTGACGGTGCTTGAACAGCCCCAGCCGGATGAATGGATGATCGATCTACAGTCAATGACTATCCAGACAAGCATCGCTGGTAAGCCACGATCACCCATTGAGTGTTCTATGCCTGAATCAGATCGTGAGCGGTTAATCGCTGGCACTTGGGACACGATGGCTACTTTGCTCGAAGCTGGTGGCCAAATCGAAGAAACCGCGGCACGCCTTCCATATATGGCGCATTAAGCTGTACATTCGAAACAACGTTGAAATCATAGTTCCAGTTCCCCACACGTATCGAGGGAACTGGAATTTTTTATAAAAAGTTACCACGACACATTAAAAAACCTTTTTTGAAACCCGACCGGCTAGTCAAACAGATATATTACACTCCTAACTGCACCACTTTATTTTGCCAAGCACTATTCACAGTAACTGTTCCACTCCAGCTGGTGTAACCGCTGCGTGAAACCGTCAAAGTATAGGTCCCATTTGATAATCCTGAAAACAAAACCTGTCCGGGCGGAGTACATGACGAAGTATAAGTAACAGAAACATTGGACACAACTGGAGTCGTTGTAGAAACTGCGGTTTGCAAATAAGTTTTGTAACGCAAATATCTTTTGTTGTTATGAACTGAGGCAACCGGAGAACCTGTAACCGTGTAATAATCTGAAGCTGAGCCACTTGGACCAACATAACTCCAAGTTGAAGTGGGGGTGATCGTAGCATTACTAGCCAACTGAAATCTCAGACTGTTTTCTCCGGCCAAAATAGGTTGATTGGCGGGTTTCCAAGATAAAGCATAAAAATTGCTAGCTGAGCCCGTGTCAAAAGTCGACGACTCCAGAGATGCCGACGGATTGTAATTACCAAAAGCGTTTTTCAATGAAATATTCCCGGCTAGAGAGACATCAACATTACCATCATCAGCAAAATAAGCAGATGGATTGGTAAAAGTGTCTTGACCAGCACCAGAAGACCAATCAACTTGATTCATAAAACCCTGACCCGTGACTAAAGTGCGATCAATTCCGCTATTGCTACCAGAACCAACCAATCTAACCGTGGTACTCGAAAGCGGCAATTGCGTCGTATTATCGACAACTGAAACCATGAGAGCATTTGCTTGTTTTGGTACAACAACTAGTTGAAGATTCTGGGCATTACCCGGGTTCAATGTAAGCGGACTCAAGGGTGTGATACCAGCCAAATCATAAGAAGCATCAATAGGACTAATAGAATATGTATCCCAAGTTAGAGTATTCAAGTCCAATATTCCGGAAGAGTCTGTTAGTAGATTCTGATTATAATTTGAAACACCAGATCCTCTTTGTCTGGAACCAGTCATATTGAAATCGAAACCCCCAACTGACTGACAAGTCGGTGACACACTCGTAACATGTAGAGAACTAGTCTTATCTATAGTAAGAGTAACCTGTGACGCCTGTTGATTCACAACGGTGGCATCTGGCTTATCTGGTGTTGGGTTTTGAATGGTGATCGGTAAAGTCTGATCCGAAGAATATCCAACCTTAGTAACAGAAACATGATAAACATTTATACCTTGTGGTACACCAACGATATTTAACAAACCGGAATTGTTCGTAACGTCAGTATTTTGTATAGAAGAAGTAGCTGTGCTCACAACATTTACTGTGGCACCGGAAACTGGATTACCAGTAGAATCCAAGACCTGCACAACAAGTGCTCCGCCAGCTGAAGCCGACTGCAAATTTGCTGGAGCAACCTGACCAGTCAAAGATATTGGTGTAAAACTCTTGCATGTAGCGCAGGAAACATTTACTTCAACAAGTTTGCTGCTGGCTTGAAACGTTGAGGTTGCCAGGTCAACGTTGCGGATAGTCAAAGTGACAGAGAAAGGAATATTTCCACGCGTTAAAGTCTGTGTCCTTGGCAAAGTACCTTGTGGAATTCCGGTCGTGAGACCGACATTTACATAAGGCATATTACGAATTATCTCGAACTGCTCATCCGCTAGAGCAACCGCCAGAATCTTTGATTGATTTAGCTGCGCCACTTGAAACAAACTAGTGTAAGCACCATAGGCTGCCATAGCTACAATAAGAAAAAGTGCCGAACCGACCACGACTTCTATAAGAGAAAATCCGCCGCCTAAATTGCTCGAGTTTCTTACATTGGTAAATATTTTTTGTGAAATACGAATCATCGGCGGTTTTGGTGGCGAATTAAAAATTTGACGAATTAAAAAAGTCGAACGCATCATCAGATAGCACTCACAAGTGAATACATCGGTGAAATCATGGAGATAGCAAAGAAACCTACAGCCGCACCGATCAATACGATCAGAAATGGTTCAATAACTGTAGACATATCTTTGGTCTTTTGCTCGACATCTTCCTCATAATAATGAGCAACACCAGAAAGCATTTCCACAACTTTACCAGTTTCTTCACCAACACTTAGCATTTCCGCCAAAAAAATCGGGTAAATATTTGAATTAGCTGCAAAAATCTTTGACATCAAATCTCCTTTCTTGATAGATTCACGAGCTTTTATCAAGACTGCTCTAAAATGAACATTCTGAACGATTGAGCTAGTAATGTCTATCGATTCTACTACAGGAACACCGGACTTCATGAGAGACGACAAGGTTCGAGCTGTGCGCGCTGAATTGACCTCTTGTACCAATGGACCAATCAAAGGAATTTTGAGGACAAAAGCATGCAGAACAAATTTTCCGGAGGCACGTTTCGACCAAGCTCTTATAGCAAGACCAACTAATATTAGGATTACGAGTACCAACAAACCATGATCACGAATAGTGTTACTTATAAGCAAAAGAAACTGTGTGGTCATAGGTAGCGCCACGTTTAGGTCCAAGAAAGTCTTCATCAGGGTTGGTACCACAAATACAAACATCAAGACTCCGACTATAAGCATCACACCAAGTATGACTGCCGGATACATCATGGCACCACGAATACGACGTTCTAGGTTGAAGGTGCTTTCCATTTGCATAGCAAGGGTTTTGAGGGCTTCAGCTAACGTACCACCCTGTTCCCCCGCGTGCACCATTGAAACAAACAATGCAGAAAAGACTTTCGGATGTTTTCCTAGAGCATTAGCAAACGTCTGCCCTTTATCAATCTCAGAACTAACATCCGTCAAAATATTTTTTAGGGCCGCACTGCGAGTTTGATGTGTAATGACACCCAAAGCACGAGTGAGAGGTAACCCAGCTTCCAGCATGGATCCTAGATTTCTGGCCAAATTTATTTTTTCTGCGGCTTTGACTTTCTTGGCAAAAAAATTGAAAGAGATATTCATATTCAAACCAGTATTTTTGCCTTTTTCTTTAACAGAAATAACTTCTGAACCGCTTTCTCGGAGCATATGATAAAGTTCATAGCGATCTGTCGCCTCCCTTTCATCGGAATACACTTCGCCAGTACTCTTTTTTGCTTTAAAGATAAATTTAGACATCGGATCAAAATTATTCTGATATCACACGAAATACTTCTTCTATAGTCGTAAGGCCGAGCACGCATTTGAATATACCGTCCTCAATCATGGTCAACATTCCCTCTTTCTTGGCCTGCTCTTCTATCTGGCCTGATGTGGCACTTCTCATAACAAGATCCTTGATACTCGAAGTCATCTTCAAAACCTCATGAATACCAATACGGCCTTTGAAGCCATCGTGATCAGCAGCTGGTACTGCTCTGTAAAATGAGATTGTTTTCCAAGTATCATCTGGTTTCACAATACTTTCTTTCTTCAATGCTTCCAGCACACGACTCATATCTACAGCTTTCAAAAGATGTGCTAACTGATCATTGGAAAGTTTGAAAGCTTCCTTATTTTCTGTAAGTTTTCTAACCAAACGTTGGCCAATAACGATATCTAGCGTAGAAACTAGCAAAAACGGTTCTACTTTCATATCTAGGAGACGTGGAATAGCACCGGAAGCCGAGTTAGTATGCAAAGTAGACAAAACCAAGTGACCAGTCAAAGCCGCGTTCACAGCTAGAGCAGCTGTTTCATTGTCACGAATCTCACCAATCATGATAATGTCCGGATCCTGACGAACCAATGTACGAATACCTTGGGCGAAAGAAAAACCGATCTCTGGACGAACTTGGGTCTGATTTACACGTGGCAATTGATACTCTATAGGATCTTCAATAGTAGAAATGTTTACATCCGGCATATTCAGCAAGTCGAGCATGGTATATAGAGAAGTGGTTTTACCAGAGCCAGTTGGACCAGTGGTCAAAATCATCCCGGTGGTGACATTTAAGGCGTGATGGATACATTCGAGTGCTTCCCCATGAAAATGTAGTGCCTCCAACGTGAAACCAGTGATGCTTTCTCGAAGCAAACGCATTACAAGCTTCTCACCATAGTAAGTCGGCAAGATAGAAACACGGAATGAAACTTTTTCATTATTTATATCCATCTTGAAACGACCGTCTTGCGGCAAACGTTTCTCATCTAGCTTCAAACTAGCCAAAACCTTTATACGAGCCGAAACAGAAGGACCGGCTTCTTTCGGCAAAACCATGGCGTCGTGTAACATACCGTCGATGCGATACCTAACCAAAACTTGATTATCCATAGGTTCGATATGTACATCTGAAGCACCTTGGATAACCGCATGTTTAACTAGAGTATCCACGATTCGGATCACCGGCAAATCTTCGGCAATCTTTTTTAAGTCTTCCGGTGAGGCTCCATCGACGCCACTAACAGATATGGCTTTGAGGGCGGCAGTTTCTTTTTGCAATATGTCGCCAAATTCGGCCTTGAGACTTTTTTGATACTGAACAAGAGCTTCACGAATAGAATTTGTATCCGTAAGACGTGGCAAAATTTTCAGATTTACTTTCTTTTTTATAAAATCAATGGCCGACAGGTCATTTACATCCAACATGGCTACCTCCAGAGTTGTTTCTGTCTTCTTGAAAGCAACAATATTGTGTCCTCGAGCAATCGGTTCAGGAATAAGTGAAAGTGTTTCAAATAAAATCTTATTTCCCTTCAAGTCCACAAAAGGAATACCGAGAACGTAAGCTTGCATACGACGGAGGTTGTCTGTAGTTATCTTGCCAGATGAAACCAGTACGTCACCAAAACGCTTCCCAGTCGCATCGGATTCTTTTTTGGCTTCTTCAAGGTCACCCTTGGCAACTAAGCCAGAGTCAGAAATAAATTTATAGAGCTGGGTATCTTCGACAAACATATAAGTCCCTTATATTTTAACACATAAAGGCGCCCCCTGCGTCCTTGGCGTGGACAAAAAATGCCGCGCGACCCATACAGGCTTCGCGCGGACATAAACTGTTACTGGCCGACCAGCATCAGCGGGCAATTACGGAGATGCAAGACGTCACCGGGTAGACACTGGGAACCAGCGAGTCCCT
>CAIQCA010000078.1 GCA_903870235.1 uncultured bacterium | reverse complement strand
GTATGACTGGAAGGCGAAAGACTTCGCAAGGAGTATCAAGCTTTCTCGCGAGATGCTCGCTATCGCGGCGAAGTAGCTAGCGATCTATAAGACTAGCTTACTCTGGCACGGGCACTTTCTTCGGAAGGTGCCCGTTTTTTATTACAACTTCTTATACAACATCTTGAAAATGTGCCTTTGGAAATCAGCGATTCTTTTACTCTCTATAACCATAGCCGTTTCGGAATTGTAATCTATGAAAGCGACTTTATTTCCATATATAGTCTCTGTGACATTGTGTTCAAATGGACCCAAGTCGTTTGGCATTATTTTCACGAAGCGATCTAATTTAGGAATTTTATGTTTGGAAGTTTGGTTGTTGGTTATAACCTCCCTCTGGAGTTGTTTATCGTCGCGCATCTTCCGGTAACCTCTGGGAACATACTTATCTTTTTTCTCCTGACCATCTTTGTTGGAACTATATCTATAGAAGGTCTCGCCTTTTTTCATACTTCTGACGATATCATCAAATATTCTCTTTGTTCCATTTTTTCCTTCCAGAAACCTGACCTTAGGTTTTTGCTCATTGCTAGTATAAGAATCTTCCAGGTCTGGAAGTATCTCGAAGAGATCAATTTTGAGATCATCAAAGATCGCTTCCAGTCTATTTGGTGGTTCAGCCATGTATATCATTCTGTTCTGTCTTCGATTTTGCGTTATTAGTTTCTTCTCAAGCAAAGAGGGGAGCGCTTTGTATATGAGCGGTCGGTGTATGGCGGTTTTTTCAGAAATCTTGGAAATGTTTGTCGGTCCAAGCTCTAGAAGAGCGAGATATATGGCACTTTCATGTTTGGTGAGACCAATCTTCTCAAGAATCTTTATTTTATCCATATATTTAGTAGTTTTTATATTAAGTGTAATAATTATTACAACTGAATTATACTCTATTTTTATCGAAAGTGTAACTATAAGTTACAACTAATGTTATGAAGAATATAGTAGTGAATATAGGTTTTCTGGCGAAAATGGTTATTTCATTTCAGTGTTGAATTCCCGCGGATTATTTCTAGCATGAAGAGCGATATACTTAGTTTTTAGAAAATAAGTTCTACGAAACCAAAACCAATCGTCCTGAGCAATCAGGTAACAAAAAGGAGGCCGCGAATGAACAGTAAGCTATACATAGAGTGCCTAAGCCGTGTCGATTACGCGAAGACGATGCGAGCACTTGGGAGTACACTATCTGTGGCAGTAGACTTATTGGAGCAGGAAATGCATGACCGTGGATTGCTAGGCACAGATGACTTGATCCAGTGGGTTATCAAAGTCGCAGGATCTGGCTGTAATTATTCAGCATCTGGAGAAGTCGTCTGGGTGCGGCCGACAAGGCAACCACGACGGGTTCCAGTATATTTCCGGAGCTTCGCGATGTCTCTTGATGATGATGAATATGAACCTCCAGTCGGGTCTGTCTATATTTATCAACTCGCCACAGCCCTGCAAATGTGGATGCCGCCAAATATGTCATCGGAGGCGATCGGTCATGGGTGAGCCGACGAGTGCAGACAAGTTTCCCCTGCGAACGTGGGGGATTTTTATTAAATGGTCGTATTATTCTTCATGATATAATCTAGCCATGAAAACCAAAATAATTTTAGCTTCAACTTCACCAAGAAGGCATGGGTTGGCGCAAGAAATGGGTCTCGAATTTGAAATTGTACCGTCGAATTATGAGGAAGACATGACTTTGGGTCTTTCGTCAGAGAATTTAGCAAAAACTCTGGCCTCTGGAAAGGCAAAAGATGTAGCCAAAGGCAGAAAAGAGGGAATTGTGATCGGTATAGATACTTTCGTAGTCTTCAATGATAAAAAACTTGGAAAACCAAAGAGTAAGGATGATGCCTTTCGTATGTTAAAAAGCTTTTCTGGTAAATGGCAGGAAGTTTATTCAGGGGTATCGGTCATAGACTGTACTTCAGGAAAAGAGGTTATCGATTGTGAAATAACAAAAGTAAAATTTAGGGATTTAGAAGATGACGAAATCCAGAAATATATTGCCACTGGTGAACCCATGGATAAAGCCGGAGCATATGGTATCCAAGGACTAGCCTCCATCTTTATCGAAAAAGTAGATGGTTGCTATTTCAATATTATGGGTTTTCCTATACACAACATCTATAAAAACCTGAAAAAACAGGGGGTTAGCATATTTGAATACGAAAAGTGGAATAAAAGGGTACAATAAACAATATTTGTCTTAGCCCATAAATTTATTGGTTTTTTGATATTTATTGGCTCTAAATACTAGAAGTGTAACTTTTTGTTTCAGTATTTTGTCTGAGAATACGGCTTTGAGCGCTTGTTTCTGACCTGGTTACAAATAAACATTACAAAAAGATAACATTTGGCAAGCATTGTCAAGTTTTTTAGTATATATTATTCCAGGACATTGACAAGAAACGCAGGACTGGAAAAGGGGTTTGGCGTAAGGGGGTAATCCCTGACATGGGTCCCCCCTCGGCGAGCGCACCGAGAACCAGATGAGAATCGGTCTACAAAGTTGGGCTGAGCTAAGTCTGGAGAAATGCGGGTAAGGACTGGGTGCTAGGCCAGCACTCCAGTCCGCCCGCACTGTTGCAGGATGTGAGTCCTGCCTGACGAGCTCGAAAGAGCGAAACAGAAAAATAAAGGCCGAAACATTATAGTAATAAAAAAGCGCCAACAAAAAATAACCGCGCAAAAGCTAAAAATAAAATGAATACATTCAAAATAAAAACTCTAAGAACTACGAAAACCCACATAGACTACGAAAGGTATCAGAGAACTCCTAGATTCCCGGCCTGCTACATTTGTTCGGCAAAACCAATAAAAACCTACACAAGATGGAAACTTATAGAGAACGAATTCCCTTACGACGAAGTAGCTACCAAGAATGACATGATAGTACCACTGAGGCATGGTACAGAAGACGAACTGACCAAAGAAGATCTGAGAGAGTTTGAAGAGATAAAAAAAGATATCAATGACAAATACGACATGATCCTAGAGAATACGCATAAACAAAAATCCATTCCAGGACACTTTCACCTGCACTTACTACAGATAAAAGAAAGAGAAGTAAGAGCCTAAAACCCCAAATCTGAAAGCATAAAAACCAACATACTAAACATGAGCGATTAATACTTTTAACTCACATTAACCAATATTTTGTCCCGAGATGTGTATCTCGGCTGATGAGCTCGAAAGAGTGAAACAGAATAGTTCTTTGAAAACTTGGCGTCGGCAAGGTTCTCCAGACATGTGTAAACCAAAATCGCTCAAAAGAGCAAGGGGGTAGATCGTGAAGATCAACATAGATAGAAGCGATGTTCGAATAAAGTTTCCGATCCTTGTTATGGGGAAATGGAAATCTTGGTATTTGGATACAAGTCAATATGAGATCTATGCTAGAGATCGGCGTATAGAAAGATTCAAGGAGATCGAGTTCGATGATATCGACCTGCTCTATTCGTCTGAAATGAGGAAAGAGAAGCATATCGCGCTGGATCTCTACGTGCTCTCGTCCATCATGTGGTACTTCCGGAAAGATCTTTCGAGAATACCATGGAAGTGGGGTTATCGTGTGATTAATTTTTCGGGGACTATGTTCATTCCGAAAATAGATCTTAAATTGTACCCAATGGTTTTCCTTGGCTGGAACAAGTGGTATGCCTTGGACCTTAGGCGGAGAAATTATGCCGGATTTGCATTGAAATATCAGGAACCATTAATAGCTGAACCTGGTCCTAATGCGGTACTGAAGATCTAGTTTTTGTAACGAATAATCACAGTCAACAAACAACAAACCAAAGAAGTATAGAGTATAATAGGAGACAAACATATGGAACACCCAATCAAATTCATACCGAAGTTGCCGATCATCGTTATTACTGGAGGACCATGTGGTGGTAAAAGCACAGCACTTGCCAAGGCTCACCAGTATTTGCAGAATCGCGGACTGTATCCGGTTGTGATACCAGAAGTGGCTACTGAGATTATCTCGGCTGGCCTGCCTCTCTCGAAGAATTCAGGTGCCGGTTTAGCAGTTGCCGATTTCCAGGAGCAAATCCTCTTGGCCACGATCGAGCACACGATACGCTTCCATGAAGCCGCTACGAAGCTAGTAAATGTTCCGCGAGTTGTATTACTCTCGGACCGTGGATGCATGGACGGTGCCGCTTACATGGGCAAAGAAGCCTTCATGACCATGGTGAAAAAGTTGGGATATGAGCCGTCGGATATGTCTGAGAGGATGTATGCCGGAGTTCTGCATCTTCAGTCTGTTGCCGTCGATCGACCTGAGTTTTATACGACCTCCAACAATGCTGCTCGCAAAGAAAATGTGAAGGAAGCAGCCGAGCTGGATGCGTTGACGATTGCGGCCTGGACGGGTCATCCGCACTTGCGCATTATCGCCAATGAAACCAACCTTGATGAGAAGATTGAGAAGATGGTTCACGAGATCACTCGTGTCTTAGGAATCCCGGTGCCACTCGAGATCGAAAAGAAGTTTGTCGCAGAAAGTTTCGACCCGACCAAATTGCCAGAAGGAGCAGTGACAGTCGAGATCAGTCAGACTTATCTGACACCAACTCCAAGCGGAGATCTAGAGAGGGTACGAGCTCGAAGTTATTTTGGAAGCACGACTTACTATCATGCTACCAAGAAGGCTGTCAGCCCGGGTGTGCGCAATGAGGAAGAACGTATCATCTCTGTTGATGAATACGCCAAGTTCCTCGATCGAGCTGATCGGGAGCGAACGACTATTCGCAAGAGCCGCACCTGTTTTGCTTACAAAGGTAAGTATTACGAGGTCGATGTCTTCGATCAACCCAAGGGCTTGGTTCTCATGGAGGTTGAACTCAATGACATCAAGGAAGATGTGGAGATCCCTCCATGCATCTCTCTAGCGCGCGATGTGACATTCGATCACGAGTATGAGAATGCCACGATTGCCAAGAGAAAATGATTGAGTGCTAGTTTTACTCAATCATAAATCCGAAATACAAACACCTCGCGGAGTCGCGGGGTGTTTTTCTTTTAGCAGGAAACCCCGCATGAGCCGACCGTCATTAGTTTACGTTAGGTCGTGCGAATGCGGGGATGAATGCCTAGCCTAGCGTATGCTAGGCTTGTGTACATGAGGATTCGAAGATTAAGTCACAGCG
>CAIQCA010000077.1 GCA_903870235.1 uncultured bacterium | reverse complement strand
GGTGGTATTCAGACCGGCGTAGACCGGCGTGTGGGGGAAACGTTCGGCAATCGCCTGGACGCCGGCGCCGCACGCCGTCGAGAGCACGGCATCCACTGGGATGTATTTGAGGCCGTCGTCAAAACAGTGGGATATAGGGCAGCTGAATCTGGCGGAGCTATTGGCGGTAGTGGCGATAGTAATAAAGTTTCGCGCTATCATTTCGACGAGAGCAGCCAAAATTCGGGTGTTACTTATTCTCCTGATTATAGGCTTCTTAACCAGCTTTTTAAATCAGAATGGAACCCTAAGGATATCCGTCTCCGGGGGTTCATCCATAGTCACCCTGGTCTTATGGGGCGACCTTCGTATGGAGATGAGATGTATGCTGAGCAAATTTTAAATGCAATTAATGATCTCGATTGTCTATGGCTGCCGATCATCAATACGATTCCGGATACTGGATTCTTCAGGCTTACACCGTGGGTAGCGTTTCGAGAAGATAGAGGTGTTTCTATAAAAAAAGGAGTGGTTCAAATCGTAAATGCTCCAGCTGAATCATCTCTTACGATATGCGGTATAAATGTTCTCCAATCAATCCAGTCTGGCGTGCCGCTCAATGAGATAATTGTTGGGACGCAAAAGACTGAATCATCAACGATTAAGTTTACCATGCTGGATCATCGAAAGACGGTTGACGACGATGTTCTCGCTGGAAAATCAGCAAAACAATTCGAAACAACGAATGGGAAAGTTGAAGAAAAAAAGTTGTACAACGTTCCTAATACATTTAACCGTGTTGAAAACGCTTATGATCTTATTTTGATGCGAAATGCAAGAATAATTGCTGTTGGAGCTGGAGGAGCTGCTGGTTGGTTAGAGGACTTGGCACGTGCGGGGGTTGGTCAGTTCGTCTTGATTGATCCAGATGAAGTATCTGAAACAAACTTGGCTACTCAACAGACATATCGAAAAGACATTGGACGGTCAAAGGTAGATTGTATTGCCGAGAGAATTCGT
Source organism: uncultured bacterium (assembly GCA_903870235.1). Lineage (GTDB taxonomy): Bacteria > Patescibacteriota > Minisyncoccia > Phycocordibacterales > PALSA-1337 > C7867-002. The sequence continues at coordinate 3,195 of CAIQCA010000077.1, read as the reverse complement.
GATATCAATCCCACAACACGGATAGTTGCAATTCAAAAATCTCTCGATGATATTAGCGATGAACAGATGAGGCAACTTACGGTTGACCCGATAGATGGTATCGAAGCTCAAAGAACTATTATATGCGGCCTTACTGACAGTTTCTTTGCTCAAATGCGTGTGAATAGACTTGCCCTTAATTTCGGATTACCTAGTTTGTGTGCTCAGGTATATAAGGAGGGGCGAAGTGCAGAAATTACTTTCACTTTTCCAGGAGTTACTCCTGCATGTCATCGTTGTATCTTAAGCTCAAGGTACCGTTATTATCTTGAACAGGGACATGAGAATGATATTACGTCACATGGCACACCTATCTTTGCTACTACACGCTTAAATGCGATAAAAGGGTACATCGCACTTGCCTTAATCCACCATGGGTCAAAGCATCCTCGATGGGGGAGCATGCTGTCTATGATCGGCAAACGCAATCTTTTACAGCTTCGGATGGACCCGGATTTGGCGGGAACATTAGGAATGGGTGTATTTGATCAAGTATTTGAAGGGGCCGACAGGGAACGGCTGTTTTTCGATGAAGTAGTATGGCTTCCCCAAGATCAGGAGAGCCCCGAAACTGGGTATGAACCCTGTCCCGATTGTGGAGGGACTGGAGATCTCCGCAATGTCGTCGGAAAATTCAACGATACAAGAATTGCCCCTGACGCAGCTGTTTTGATAAAAAAAAGCAATTTCGGCTCTAAATTTAGCGAAAGAAATTTGGTTAATGCTGCAATAGTGTTGGCAATTAATACATGCAAAATCTTTGGGCGTGTGAGATGAGACAGTTTCTGATCAACAACGATATTGCGTTCCGAAATCTTGAGGAGCAAGCCAGAGATGCATGTATTCGTTTCAGGAGCCAGGAAATGCCTCCTGGGAGTATACCCAAATATGCCGATATTGGATTCGAAATCTCGGAGAATCCTTCCGCTGCTAAACTTTTTGTAGATAAAGAAATCCAGTATAATGGTTCTAGTCATGAAATAAAAAGTTGGTTCCAAACAGGGGTAATTCAGTTTCCTGACTTCAACGCTTTACGTTCTTGGTTTTTAGGCACATTACTTCACGCTTTTAATGGAGAATTAGCAGCAGGACAAGATCTTGGTGTTCAACCGGTGTTGAAGGAAACCACGACTGATATTACCGACATGGCAGTTGTTCATGAGGGTATCCGTGACATTCATCGTCCACTCTATCTTGATGAAGCCGTGCTTTTCGAGAGACTCAACCAACGAATCTTAGGACAGGTTGATGCCCTTAAGGGATTATCGGCTGTGATGGCCAGGCACCTTGCTCGACGGCAACCGTCTCGCCCTGCGGTGATATTTGCTGTGGGGCCATCTGGCGTGGGTAAAACGCGCACAGCCGAAATGATGTCTCAGGTACTACGAGAGTTTTATGACGAGAATAACAGTTATCAGTTCCTTAGGTTGGACATGACTGAGTATCAGGAGGCTCATCGGGTGAGTCAGTTGATAGGTGCTCCGCAGGGATATATCGGCCACGGTGATGGCAGTCAATTGCTGGATGCTCTTCGTTCTAATCCTCGTACCATCGTGCTCTTTGATGAGATCGAAAAAGCACATCCGGCCATTCTTCGAGTTCTGATGAATGCCATGGATGCGGGACGATTGTCAACAGCGTCACGCACCGCGAACGGACCGGAAATAGACTGTCGTCATGCTGTTTTCATGTTCACAAGTAACATAGATGCAAATTCAATCCTTGATGAACTTGAATCTCGCAAGGCTTTTGGAAAACGTGCGATTGAGGATGAGGTATGCCGCCGCCGGTTGCACGCTGCAGGCATTGCGCCAGAAATCGTTGGAAGAATTGGACGGTTTCTTGTTTTTCGTCCCTTGAGTCCAGAAATAAGGGCTGAAATTGTAGCACTCGCCATTGCGGAAGTTGGTGAAGAGTATGGGTTGAAGATTAAATATGTCGAACCAAGCGTTATTGTGGATCTGATGCATAAAGCCCGGTCATCGAACTTTGGGGTTAGACCCGAAAGATATCTCATTGATGACCTACTTGGTGCAACATTTGCCGAAGCTGCATCATGTGACACCTCTAAACCAGTCACTGTTGTAGGGCCTCCTTATAATTGTCTTTTCGTTAGTGATTAAAGAACTCTGTTACTGATTACATCAACCTGATTAACCGAATCACTTGCTTGAAAAAAAATGATTGGTACACTCAAAAATTGAGATTGTCTAGACAAAACAGGGAGCCGTGTGTTATTTCATTGCAACAGTACCAAGAAGGGGTTAGAGAAAGTTCTGAATTCTGGTTGTTTTGAGCCTATAAGTCTCGGGTTATTACCCTCTGTTTGATGTGGATGACAATTTTTAATGGTTTTCAAGAAGGTTGGCCTACGAATTGATTTGTGGGGTTACCAACGATAGTCTTACATTTATATGGCGGCATTATGATTGCATGTTTGAACCTGAAAGAGTTCATGATCCAGCTTATTAGGACGGATGACATTGCAAGAATTGCTGAAAAAAAGTGGCTTTGTTGATGAGCCTTGTTTGTTTATTGGCTGAAGTATATTATCAGTATAGTACGGTATGAGTTATATAAAAAAATTACACAATGACATTCGAGCCTATAAGAGATCACGTGTCATTACTACAGCGATTCATCTCGGCATTCTATCAAATCTTGGTAAGGCTGGATGTGCAATGTCTATCAGTGAGCTTCAGGGAAGATTGTCACTTTCCCAAGAGTGGTTGAGAGGTATTTTAAATGTTCTGGTTCAAGATGGGCTTGTTGCTAAATCAGGCGATCAATACCAGTTAACTGATTTGGGTATTGAGGCAGACAACGATTTTATATTGAATGCATTAGCTGGTTACCATTTTTATTGTTTTGAATCTTGGGACTTTCTTCCAGAAGCCCTGAAATCAGGAAAAGGGGGGGATTTCCATCGAAAGCGAATGTTTGATAACGAGTTCCGCAAAGCTTATTTGATTTTGATGGATCATATTGCACAATCTCAAATGACGTTTTTGGAGGCAGAATGTAAATCAATTTTAACTGGAGAAGTTCTTGATATTGGGGCTGGTCCGTCCTCTCTTTGTCGTCACCTCCTGGTTTTGAACGAAAATTTGAAAGTTACCGCTCTTGACTTTCCTGAAATGGTATCAACAGCAAGTG
>CAIQCA010000076.1 GCA_903870235.1 uncultured bacterium | reverse complement strand
CTGGTGGTTATGAAGGAGGGGCTTATCTAGCCAACAAATATGGTCTAACGCCAAAGATGCTGATTGTTCCAGATGGTGGTGACAACCTTATATTTATCAATAAATCCAAAGGAGTTTGTGCTCTAAGGATAGATTCGGTTGGCAAGCCCGTACACGCTTCACGTATATGGGATGGAAAAAACGCCATCGAACCATTGGTCAAGTTATGTAGCGAAGTACTAAAAAGATATGGCAAAAACAATAAAAAAGAATCTTGGAAAACCACGGTCAATATCGGGAAATTCCAGGGTGGTGTTTTCGTAAATCAGGTTTGTCCGGAGGCTTATGTGACTTTGGACTTCAGATTTCCAGAAAGCACGACTTCAGATGTGATTATCGCTGAAGTAACCGAAATTGCTCGAGACATTGATCCAACATTGAAAATCTCTAAATGTTCCGTTGGTAAACCTACGTTTGTCGACAAAAAAGACAAAGTTGTAAAACTCTTCATCAAAAGTTTTGAGAAAACATTTGGTAGAAAGATTGAGATCAAAGGTACTTATGGTGCTTCCGATGCTAGACACTTTGCTGATCTAAATATCCCCATATTGATGATTAAGCCTCTCGGTGGAGATATACACGGAGACAATGAAAATATCGACATTGATTCTTGTCTCGCGTTCTACGAGGCTTTGCAAAACTTTCTCGGTGAATTTGAGAAAAGCAAAATTAGCTTGCATTGGTAATGACTAACCAAAAACTATCCCAACTTCATAGGTTGGCGATAGTCTACTGCTTGCACACGACGTGTAGGCAGTACCTGTCGGTGGTTCATTAACAAAAAGGAGATCATATGAATGATCTAAATGTGGTTAAAGTGGCGATGGATTCCATCGCTACAGAAATGTTAGAGCGGTGGGCCGAGTTGTATTGCAATATTTGGAAAGAGGCACCTTGGAATGAGGGTTTTTGGAAACCTGGAGAGGTTATCAAAGATTTTCAAACTGAGATGAAAAACCCAGATGCTGCAGCATTTCTGGCTGTATGCGGCGGCGAAGTAGTTGGGTTCACTCACGGATACTCGGTCAATCTTCAGGAATTTCAATCAATTGCAGGTAATAACTTGCTTGATAAAGTTTTCGAAGAGGAAGATCGTGTGTTTTATGTTGACGAGCTCGGCGTCTCTCTGCTACACAGAGGAAAACGTATTGCGTTTACTCTGTCGGAGGCACTGATCCGCTCGGCCAACATGAGCGGAATCAAAACTGTTGTTTTGCGAACCGATGTTAAGGCGGATGCCGCAAGGCATGTCTACAAACGTCTGGGATTTGTGGAACTCAATGCTCACGACACAACTTATCCCAGTCGTACTTACTGGATCTTAAGAAACCAGCTCAAGAATTTTATGAGCTTGTTTAACTTCGATCCGGCCAAGAAGTTGTATGTGGGCGTGGAACAGGAATGCTTCTTGGCGAGTGTCGACGGAGAAGGCCAGATTGGCGGCAAGGTAGCTCCAATTGCTGGGCGGATTGTCACTACTTTACCGAAGAGGTCAGGTGACTCATTTCTTCCAGAGTATGGTTATGAACTCTCGGCTTGCCAGCTCGAGTACAAGGTCGGGCCCTGTACGATAGGTGAGCTTGGTAGTCGGCTCATTAAATTGGAAGAAGAGTTGTCGGTATATGAGAAAAGGCTTGGTTTCCGAAGGCTTCATTTCGAAGTTGGTCCGGAAGACATGTCTCTCGAAGTTTACCCAGACCCATCTGGTAGGTATCAGGAGATTGTGAAGACGATGCCACGGAACATTCTTCTCTCGGCTTGTCGGGTGATCGGCACCCACGTGCATGTGGGGATGCCGGATCATGAGACTGCTCTGAAGGTGTACAACCATGTCATTAAAAAACTTGATTGGTTGTGCGGAGTAGGTAATGGGTCTTTTGGCGAACGACTCGAAATCTACAGAGTAGTTGCCCCTGATTGTGACCCTTCACCTTATGCAGATTGGTCAGACTTGTTTCGCGTTGCTTGCGCAAAAGGGTTCGACAAAGATCCGCGGCGTTGTTGGACACTGATCAGGATTTCCAAACATGGTACCATCGAGTTCCGCATGTTTGGAGCAACGGAGTCAAAGGATCGGGTTGTTAAGTGGGCTAAGCTCTGCCACGATTTGTGTGCAGAAGCCATGTCCTAAGTTCCATAAGGAGGGTCTTCGGATCCTCCTTTTTTTGTATATATGAAATTTGGGCCTAAATTTGGCCCAAATTCGTTACGCAGAAAAAACCTCTATCCCCCCGGGAGGCTATCGAAAAATATCAATAAAAACACCGCCCAGATATGCTCTAGGCGGCGTGTCGGCGTACTCAATCAATTGGTTGAACATTGGGAACTGATGGTCCAGTCACCTGTGCAAATCGCACAGGGGATCGTCTAACCAGTGTACCCAGAGCCCAATCTGTGAGAGGAAGAACAACATTGAAGTTTTTGTTCATATACCGATGATGAAGCAGGTGGTGTCCATTCAGACGGAAGAAGACACCTGTTCGTTCGATATTTCGTTCACGAGGCAAGTGCATGCACCAGTGGATGTATTCGTAAGTGCCGTAGTAGGCAAATATGACACATCCTGCTGTGATACAGATTACCCATGAACCCAAAACTACACTTGCGATCATGAACGGTAATGTACCGATAACTGTGAGTACTGGACCATTCCACCAGGCCATCGGAATGGTGAATTTATCTTCATCTTTTTCCAGGTGATAGGTTTTATCAGCTTGGAAAATTCCATGGTGTGTGACTGCGTGTGCCTGAAAAGGGTATTCAAACACGTAGGTCCGCCATGGAAGACGAATTTTGAACGGTCGATGCATGATAAATCTGTGTAATGTCCATTCCATAAATGATGTATACGGAATAGTCAAGATCACAGTGATCATGACTGTAAACAGAGAACCAATAGTAATCATGTTGTGATCTCCTTTTGATTGTTTGGTTTAGTTAGAACTTCTTTCTTCTGTAAGTATATCCTGCTTATCGCTTACCACCAAGATATGTTAAGCTATGGAATAAATTATGAAAAAACAATCTATAACAATCTTTGGTCTTGGTCGTATGGGTGGACAGATCGCACGTCGTCTTCATAAAAAAGGATTTGATGTTACTGCATGGAATAGATCTCCGGAACCAGTTGCGGAAATTCGTAAAAGTAAAATTTTTGCTACCAGCGATATTGTTGAAGCGATTCAAAAAACGCCTCAGAATTTTACAAATAAAAAAGGAGGCTCACGAATTTTCTGGGTAATGTTGCCACATGCTATCGTCGACGAGTTTCTTTTTGGTAAAGAACATCTGGGTGCACATTTGAAAAAAGGGGATATTGTTATAGATGGCGGCAATTCATTTTATAAAGACAGCCAGAAGCGCGCGGCACGCATGAAGAAAAAAGGTGTGCACTACTTTGATTGTGGAACGTCTGGTGGTGTTTGGGGCGAGAAAAATGGTTTTGCTCTTATGGTTGGCGGTCCATACGAGAAGTGGTCGGCCATTGAACCATTTATGAAAGCTCTTTCAGCTGGAGATAATTATGCCTATTGCGGAACATCTGGGGCAGGTCATTTTGTGAAAATGGTTCACAACGGAATCGAGTACGGAATGATGGAAGCCATCGGCGAAGGATATGCTGTCTTGGAGGCTAGCCCATTCAAACTCAATTTGGCCGATGTCACACGCGTTTACCAACAAGGCTCTGTTGTACGTAGTTGGCTTATCGACCTTTGTCGCAACATTTTCGAAAATGAGAACATTGCCGCCACTTCTGGAAAAATTGATGCTACCGGTGAAGGTGAATGGACGGTGAAAACTGGTCATGAATTTGGTGTGGATGTGCGAGCTATCGAAGACTCGCTCCAAGTTCGAAGAGAATCGGCTGATCCCAAGAATCAGAAAAAATATTCAAACAAAATTGTAGCCTTGCTTCGCAAACAATTTGGTGGGCATGCTATACATAGTAAAGACAAGAAGGGTCATAAACCTAATTAAAACCTTACTAGGTCTGGCCAGTTGCACCATTTGGATGCATAAGATCGTACTTACTGGCGATAAATTAAATATAATATATGCAGAAATTAACCTTATTCTTTGAGCTCTATGCACCGAGTATCCTTCGCTATGGTATGGCAGCAGTTATACTCTGGTTTAGTCTCCAGCAGTTTACACACGCCGATGCTTGGACAGCTTATGTTCCAGATTCCGTTGTTTCTTTTTCGCATCTGACGGCTGTCACACTCGTTTATTTTAATGCGTTGTTTGAGCTTATTTTCGGTATAACACTTGTCTTTGGTTGGCAAACACGCCTTTCTGCACTCCTACTTTCTCTTCATCTATTCGACATAATGTGGGTTGTTGGTTATGGTGAAATCGGTGTGCGTGATTTTGGTTTGGCGGTCGCTACATTGGTGATCTTTATGAATGGCCCTGACTTGCTCTGTATACAACAGAAGAAGAGGAAAGCCGTTAGTACAGTTGGTGGCGCCAATGATGTGAGAGTCGCCAGTACTTTTAGCAAGTAATATTATTTCGATTATGGAACCAGATTATAATTTAAACAAAAAGATCGGTATTTCACTTGGAGTTATTGTGGTTGTGTTTGTAGCACTTGTTACATTTGTATCCGTTGCCGCGATAACAAAATAATACATTGTGCCATTGGTAAGACCGGTTACTGT
>CAIQCA010000075.1 GCA_903870235.1 uncultured bacterium | reverse complement strand
GGTCCAGGGAATCTTCCATCCCAACGACATGCTCTCATTCGAAGGTTCTTCGCTAGTATAGTTTATGACAGTCGAATTGGTCACCTCTTCCACAGCCTCTGCAACTTGTTTTTCTATTTCTTCTCTTGTACGCGCTTTGAAACCAAGTTCTTGTCTCGAATAAACAGTGTTCTCAACCTCATCCTTAAAAAGGTCATCCTCTGAATTTCCATCCAAAGATGTTCTAAATGGCACCACCTTTATACTTCTCATCTTTTCTTCTCTATACACATCAACCCTCATTAGCATATCAATTAACTGAGACCTGATGACAGGATTATTCATCCTTCCAATTGTTATCTCACTATCGTTACATTCAAAATTTATCTGAAATTCAGGAGAATTATTCTGTCTATCTAACGCGGGTTTGTTGATTTCCATAAAATTAATTGATCGAATTTTTGAATTTATTACCGTTTAAATATCTTAACATACAATATCTTAAGTATTCACCACTACAACAAAAAAGCGCCGGGAGGGCGCTTGAATGACATTCACACCAAATCACTAATTCCCCGATTGTGCACGGCCAGGAAAAAGTTTCCGTCGTGCCGCAGTAGTCAATTTCGAAGAAAAACCAGTAAGCGACCGGCGTTGTTCTGCTGTAAGAGTCGACATTAAACAGGTATCACTCATCGCATGATCGACAGGAATAGCTACAAGCTTCCAAAAGTCCTCGCGCGTGGGGACCGGCGCGCCGACATGAGCGTGGAAATTTTTCAAGCCGTAGTTCTTATCCACAACCAACTTAGCCACCCGTGTCTCAATCGGACCGGCATCCTTGAGTTTCAAAATAACCGGTTTGGGAACCGCATTCATCTTTCCGATGTCAGCGAGAAACTTCGCATGGTTAGCCTCACTAACCTCGATCGGTGTGAGCCAAAGACCATTACCGTTGTAGATCTGAACGTATGCGCGTCCCGCCTTCTTACCTGTCCAACGCTTCACCTGCATGAAATACAGGCCCGGCGGAAATGCCGATGTTACCGGAGTTGCAAATTCTTTTTGTTTTGGCATAAGAGCCTCCAATCTGGGTTGTTATTCTTCCTCTAAAGAAGACTCTACCCCTTACTAACCCTTACCACCCCTTAGCGTCAAGAGCTTTCTCGGCAGCCCTCTGTTCAGCATCTTGCTTACTTGGTCCAGAACCATTGGCAACTTGAACGTCACCTAGAAATACTCCCAAAGTAAATTGTTTGTCGTGGTCAGGTCCAACTTCCTTCAAGGTCTTATACGAGGGTGTAATACCTGTTTTCTCCTGAGCTTTTTCCTGGAATCGACTCTTGGCATCCAACCATAACTTCTTGGAAACGATCTCGTCTATATCTAAAATATCAAGCAAATGATCGGCAATGAAGTTTGCTGAGGCATTGTATCCTTGGTCGAGATATATGGCACCGATCACAGCTTCAACAGCATTGGCTAAGATGATAGAACGCGCACGGCCTTTGTCCTTGGCTTCACCGCGTGACAACAACATAAAATCATTGAGACTTATGTGGTCAGCAACTTTCATTAGACTATTGGCATTAACAAGGGCCGCACGATATGCCGTCAGATCCCCTTCATTCTTGTGAGGATATTTGCGAAATAGAAAACTGGTAATGATCAACTCCAAAACTGCATCGCCAAGGAATTCCAAACGCTCATTGTGCTCGAGTCCAGCCGCTTTGTTTTCATTCAAGTAAGAGCGGTGCGTACAAGCCATACGCAACAAAGTTATGTCGTTGAATTCGACTCCTATTTGTTTCGCTAAAGTTTTTACGTCTGGTTTCATGTATTTAAATGTTTCAATTTTTTGGCCGCGCTCGAGCGCGCCCGCGCTTACTTCTCATTCAACATAGTCACGGCCTTGGTTACGATCGGCAAAATATCATTATAAAAATTCAATTCCAAAATGTCTGACAACTTGAACCATTTAGCATCGTCGAGGCCCGGCTTCTTGACCAAAGTCAAAGTCTCAAATACAGATTCCGCTAGATAGTAATGCACCTGCTTACGCAACTTACCAATTTCCGGATCATTGGCGATGTACTCATTACTTCCCAAATCAGCGATAATCTTCACGTCCAACCCTATCTCTTCTTTAACCTTGAAAATGGTCCCATCTGTCGGAGCAACGCCTTCAGCAATCTTTCCCTTGGATAAAGTCCAGTGACCGAAAACATCGTGAACAAAGGCTAGATATACTTCTTTACCATTCCTAGCGTAAACAACAGCCCCACCCAGGTGTTGAATCGGCATCTTCTCATAAGGAACTTCGGGAATCTTTTTCTTGGCCGGCTGAGCATCTTTACCTGGTTCACCAAGCTCCTTGTAAACTGCACCCAGAACTCCATTTACGAAACGACCACTGGTCTCACCACCAAAAGTCTTAGCAAGTTCAATAGCTTCATTGATGGCAACCTTGGCGGGCACTTCATCTCGATCTGCGAATAGAAGTTCATAAAGTCCGAGGCGTAGAACATTACGATCAACTGGAGAAATTTTATCGATTGGCCAATCCGGGGCCGCCTTAACCATGATGTCATCGATCTCGGCACACTTGGCAATAATACCCCTCATCAACTCTTCAATAAACGAAATATCCGCGAGTCCAGGAGCAAATTCCTTGACGTCACGAGCAATGATAGTCGAAGCCTTGTCACTATGTTGACCAGCAACGTCCCACTCGAAGAGAGATTGTAAGACGATTGAACGTGATAGATGTCTATTGGCCATTTTGATGAAAGAACAATTTATTTAAACTCTAAATCTTAAATTCTAAACATTACCCAAACTCAAGATTCAATGTTCAACTAATAACACCCGACAAACTACTTAGTCTCGGCCTTTTTCTTGGCCTCTGACTTCTTGACCTTGCTAGCTACCTTAGCGGCCATATCGATAACTGTGCGACCGTTATAAGTACCGCAATTCATACAGATATGGTGACTTGGATGAGGAGCTCCGCACTTGCCACACTTCGAAACACGCACTGCATCGAGAGCGTGATGTGAGCGTCTATTGTTGCGGTGTGACCGCGTTGCGCGCATCCTGTTTACCATGTCGACTAGTATTACATATTATTAAATCTGGCGCAAGATGCTAATGTATGTTATATTTTTTTGGTGAGTTTTTGTGAGAATAGCGGTTTTGTTAATGCGCCCATAGCTGTTTTGGTAGAATGCAGCCGTAGGCAAAGCGCGCCCATAGCTCAGCTGGTAGAGCAGATCCCTCTTAAGGATAAGGTCGTAGGTTCGATCCCTACTGGGCGCACAAGTGAGAGAAAGAAGATTTTAATGCCGGGGTGGCGAAATTGGTAGACGCACGTGGCTTAGGACCACGCGGAGCAATCCTTGGAGGTTCGAGTCCTCTCCCCGGCACAAAACGAACGAAGAAAGTTTTGGTCGGGAGCAAGGCGATTAACGTCTTGACTTATAATATTTAATATGGTAAACATCGTATCAGAAATGTAACCCAACAAACTAGGATATTACCCTAGTCTAATTGAAAGGCAGGATAGAACAATGAAAACGTTCTGGATCATATTGATAACGGCAGTGGCAGCAATTGGTGCGACGTGGATCGTCTGCAGCAAAGAGGCACCGAAAAGTTGGTGTCCGAAGAAGATCGTCAGTGACAAACCACATGTGACGGTTGATGCTCACAATGAACAAGCGCCGCAAGTGACCAAGTACGATTACAGCCGGATCACTTTTCGCGACATCCGCGGCACCGTGAATATTTACGGCGCGCCGGTGGTTCAGACGACAAACACTCAAGTGGTGTCGTCGGCGATAACTATCGCCAATCCAATACCGGCCAATCAGCCAGTCTTGGAAACTTCCGTAGCGGAGACGAACACCGAGGCCGCAGTCCCGACTCTGGAACCAGCGCCACCGGTTACACAACCCAAGACTACCGAAGAGGTGGATGGGTCGTGGCAAAATGCCGAGTATTGCAACGAAGTCATCGGCTCCGGCCTAAATCCGCGGCATTCAGCGCACGGATCTTGGTGGATCAATGATCGTGTCAAAGGCATGCAAGTCGCCGTCGGGTGGCAAGTGTCGTTCTACAAGAACACACAATACTTCGACTTCTTGGCGAAGGAGCCGGGCGGTCGTTGGATCAACTTTGATCAAGCAACCATGGACAGCCGGCGATTCAACGAGTTCCTGATTCGTTTGAAAAACCGCCGTAACTATCCCAAGGAATTGTTCTTCAAAGTTCGGCCTCTTTGACCCGCTGATCCCGAAGAAATCAGACCCGTTACCCCATCAACTAAGCATTTTATGCAAAAGTTGGTGCGGGTAGCGGGTTTTTTATTTATATGGCTATAAATATGGGTTAAATCGCCCACCCCCTAAACAGTGCTTATGAGCTCTTGACAGCCCTTGACTTTTTATGTCAAATATGTTAGACTGTTAGGAGTGAAGTCCCCCTTCTGCATGAAATGGAAAACTCCATAAATGTTGAAGGAAGTTGACAATCTCGAGCCTTAGGCGGAAGAAAAATAACGATAGAAAATAACAAGACATCGCCATAACATGGCAGATGAAAGGGGAACAGAAAATGAATGTATTGAAAATGTTGAACAGACCGGATTTGATCCGATCAGTCCTATCCATCTTGGTAATCACGTTTCTGGTTGCAATCGCAATCGGTCTGGTTACCGGATGGGTCTGGATGGCGGGCGTTGTGGCAGTCGTCACCTGCAGCTATGTGGTGTGTTGCACGTCACTGAGCGGTCGCTTCTTCGTGGCACCAAAAACGATCAACGACGCAATCGTCATTGAACGGCGTTTGGCGAAACATGAAGATATCCCCGCAAAGACAGACGACAAAGCACTCACAGAGTTGCAACCAACGACAAACCTTCGGGTTATCTTTGGTCCAGGTGTCTCCGGCATCTCGTTGTTGGAGAAAATCACGCACGTGATTAGTTGCGCTCGATCCAAGAAGTTGGGTAAAGACTGGATTAACATCCAAACGTCGGATGGGGTCAACGGCCGGGTCAAGATCAAGGCATTTGCAACCCCAATCCGTCACCCGGAAGCAATCATGAACCTCGCACGGCAGACAGAAGAATACGCCGTGGAGTTTCTGGAAGCTCAGTTCGTTGCGTTCATAAGGTCGGAGATCAAGAAGATCACCTATGACCAATTGATGTCCGCATCGTTCGATGATCCGGATGACGCCACCAAGAAAGTCAGTGGCATGGACTTGGTCAAGAAGCGCTTCAACAAGCTCTTCGGCGGTCCGGGAACAATCAGCGCAACTGAATGGCAGTTGGGATTGTACACGGGCGATCCAATCATCACTGAAGTCGATATGGATCAAGACGCTAAGGATGCTCAGCAAATGAAGTGGAGGGCCACGCAACAGACCTCGGCGATTAAGACAATTGTCGATGAAACTGGTGTGAATCCAAACGTGGCTGCCAACATGGTATCCAAAGAACATCCGGCTACTGTTGTAGTCACGGCCATATCAGGAGATCCTGGTAAGGGTCCAATCGGTCCGGGTGGAAATTCGGGAGCACCAAGCGGTGCACCGGCACAAGCCCCGATCATCATCCTGCAAGTTCCGACCCAGCAAACAAACAATAGGAAGGAAAAATAACATGGCTACAAGCATTGAACCAGACGATAACCTGTTCGTTCCAATCAAAGAAGGAGCGCCCGGGGTTGACGTACTACCAGATGATGCGAAGGGATTGCTTGGAAAAGCAACCGGTACTTCGTTCCGTCTGATCTGGAGCGCAATCGTGGTGATCGCCCTGGTCGCTACGGTTGTGTACTACCGGCATACCGGCGTCCCGTTGCTCAAAAAGGAGGGGGTTCCGCTGTATACAACGACGAGCGTTGTCACTCCGGTGGTAACCCAGCTCGACATCAGTAAGTGGCAAACGGTGCCATTTACCAACATGGGTTGGGTGAATATCCCAATCCCGGTCGGCTACGCAATTCGGACGAAGGCGGATAATTCGCCCCGTTACCGATATGCAGTCGACGGTGCAGAAGATCTGCACTACGAAGCATCCGTTAGCCCAGGGCAAATGCATGTCCTTGCCCCAGATGACGGATACACCAACTACTCGTACCGTCTGGATTTTCCAGGCAACGGCACGTTCAGTTGGCACTTCATTCCCTTAAGCCAAGTCGGCAAGGGGGAGTGAAGCAACAAGGCGAGATGGAAAAGGGTCACCTACCCTATCCATTCTCGCCTTGTTTTTTATTTATTGAATTTTAGAAACCGTTAACCGTACGTGCTATGAAATATACTATTCCCCAAGCTGAAACCATGATGAACATACCGATAAGTCCATAAAGGATGCTCTTTTGACCAGTCGATCTGGCTTCTGGATCATTACCTTTTATAACCATCTGGAGAACGCCGTATATAAACACGACGGTGGCTATGGCAAACATCAGCAAGATGATTGGATTAATGATGTTATCGATAACCTTAACCATGATGGGATTACCCAACACGTCAACGGTACCGGCCGCATTAGCTGTAGGAACAATACTAAGCATTGGTGCTTATTAGTTACCAGATGTAGGAATTCTAACTGGAACTACTGGAAAATCTTGCGTAGGAGCAGCATTGTTTGTCTGGAATGAACCCTTGAGCATGTTGACCAATCCCCAGACTGACAAGATGACTGCAAGACCGATAATACCCCAGATAACTCCGCTCTTGTGAGCCTTGCGTGCCTCTTCATCGGCGGCCTTGATGATAAACATGACACCGTGCCAGATGACAAAGATAAAGGCAAGGGCCATAAGGACCGCTAGGAAGATATTGCCGATATTTGTGAGTCTATTGGCCAATGAATCGACGTTGTTAAGAGTCTGGGCCATAACTGCTGACGGAACCAAAATAGCTAGAACTGTTATGATTTTTTTCATAATTTATGATAATTAATAATATTAACTCGCTAGGTGACATTATAACACAAACGGACCTTGTAAAATAACCTACTGTGGATTATCGGGTTGGAATTATGTTAGTAAATTCAGTCCGACTTGTCGTGGTGGTACCGAAATTAAATGATCCTTTGACGAGATTCACTATACCCCAAAATGAGATAATGACAAAGAATCCTATGACGCTATACATAACATATTGACCAGCCTCCTTTCTCTCAGTAGCATCCCCAGGTTTCATGAAATATTTTATGATATAAAATACGAACATGACGACAGCCACAGCTATCAATAGTTCGAGAGCTAAGTTTAGATAATCTAGTATGACACCAATCAAACCCCTCAAATCTGATACCGGTGGTTCGGTAGCGAACGCCAACGCAGGAACCAAACAAGTGACAAGTGACACTAAACCTAACAATTTTTTATTTATGGTTTTCATAATTATTTTTATTAATTGAGTTACCTTAGTTACTTTAGTTACCATGCAAAGCACTATTTGCGTTATTAATAATATTTGAATCAACAGCTCCCGTCGAGGAAAGCGTGTTTATCACGACGCTAACGATAATTCTTGCCCCTATAACTATCCCTATTCCGACGACCAACCAAAGAAGCTGCTTATGTAGCTCTTTGATTTTTTCGGAATTTCCTTGAGCAAGAATATATTGGAGACCCGTCCAAATAAGCGCTATTACCCCAATCAATACTACTATATAAGTAAATATTTGTGCACCAGTCTGTACCAAATCGCTAACTGAATTAACTTTCAAAGGATTGGAAATATGGAAGGTTCCACCAGATGCTGCAGATGCGCCCGTACCACTAGAACCAGTAGTGCCGGATAGACCAGAACTACCAGTTCCACTAGAACCAGTAACGCCAGTGCCGGCCCCTAAGCCAGTGGCGGCAGCACCTGTTGCCCCAGTTCCTGATCCACCTCCTACAGCACCACCATTACCAGTACCACCAGTAGAACCAGTGACTCCTTCTGGATTAGCGCCATTACACTGATCGATTGGATTACCAATAGTCACGGTACAAGTACAGTAAGAGTTCGTATTACCGTCATTAAGACAAGCATCAAACGGACTAACCGAACCAGTGGCTTGGCCAGAATCACCAGTAGGCGCGTCTGAATAATTTATACAGTCTCCGTTGGCATCAGTGTCACAAAGTGCTCTTGCTGGTATAGGCACAACCATAAGCGAAACCAAAAACAAAACTAAACCCAAAGCTGTCACAACTTTCATCCTCTCTCGTAATAAACTTTTTGTTTTCATTTAAATATAGCTAATAAAATTACTAATTTAGTAAGGTTGTCGCCGTCGATGAATTCCCTGTCATCCAAGAAAGAATCTGGAAGATAACAAACCAAGCTACAAGCATTATTATAAACCCTATGGCGACCTTTTTGAAAATTTCTCTAGCCTGCTTAATACTATCCTGTTTTCCTGTAAAAGAAACTGAGACCATAAGGTAACCAGCATAAGAAAATAGAAGGATAGCAATCAAAACTCCGAGTATCACAGCGATGTTCATGAGATGTTGAATCTGCTGAAGGGCTCCTACAAAATTACAAGGAGTATAAGTTTTACCTGGATTTTTGGCTACCCAATCAGCGTTAAGTTTCGTACCAATAGGTCCGGGTGGAAAAGTCGGGCCATCACAAGAAACCAATTTGAAATCAGTTGAATTTGGATCTTCTGTAGAGTTAGCAGCTGTAGCCGCAGCAGCCATGTTGTTATAAGGGCTGGTAAGCGCCATCGTCTGAACTGGTGCCACAAAAGTAACCAAAGAAGCCACTATGAGTAAACTAGTCAAAACCGATGAATGAATAATTTTGTTTTTCATGTTTATTGTGATGGGATCACGCTTTGTAACAAAGTATTGTACTGTCCACCAGCGTCCTGTATTGCCTGATAGATGTCTTTCTGACCACTTGTGAAAGATTGTACCATATCACTGAATATTCGGCCTGACTGGTCCGGATCGGCATCTAGCCAAGTTGCAGATACCAGTGCCGCCCTATTGAACAAGGTAATATATGGATCATTTGATCCCCTGGTTATAACGTCTCGACGAACATTCGGTAAATAAAGTTTGTCAGAGAAATCACCTAGATATTGAGATGAGGTAAGAAGTTCGATAATTTGTAAAGCACTACTAAGATTGGGGGATGTCTTTACTAGAGAAAATCCGAACATACGCCCATAAGTAGCCCCTGTACCACCTGTTGACTTAGGACCAGGCAAAAGCGCTACGTCAAAATTGATGTTGGGATTCTTGACTCGAATGTCAGACAATTCCGAAGCAAAACCAAAATAAGTCGCCAAAACGCCAGAAAGAAATGCAGCTTGAGATGTTGGCATACTACGATTCCAAGAATAGCTTGGGTTGGCTGGATCAACAAATTGTGCAAAAAACTTAATAACTGTTTCAACGGAGGATTCGGATCCAGTATTGATATTTGTTATGATATTTCCCCTACTGTCCAGGGTTGTAATCGGATTACCGGACTGGAGTAGAAGCGAGCCAAAAATTTCACGGGCGTTATTGATATTACCAAATTGTCCAAGAGCGATGGCGCTCTTTCTCAAGTTGCCATTTTTATCTTTTATCGTAAGACTTTTGTTCAGATCGGCAAAATCATCCCAAAGTTTCGGGTATGTAGCGATTCCAGCGGCATCAAACATATCTCTATTCCAATACATAACTAGTGGGTCAATAGTGAAAGGAAAACCTATAATTCCGTTGGGATTCAGATAGACTTTGGCTTCTTGAATGTATGTATCCATAAAATCACGTTGTGTCATATAGGAGAATGGTATCAAAGCCAATTTGTCTTCATGAGGAAGTAATAATTCCGTAGGGATCAATATCGCATCGGGACCGCCACCACGCGCCAAAGCCGCAACAAAATATGCATTAAATTGTGATTGATCTACCTCTGTGTAATTGATAGTGAGTTGTTTACCCTCGGCAACGGCAATTTTGTTTACATATTGATCGAAAACATCCTTGGGAAAGCTGCCCCAAATTGTAATGGTCGGCAAAACACTACTACTTGTATTGCCTTTATAAAGAGCAAACACGCCAACGCCGACAATTATAAAAATAACAAACACCGCTAGTATTATTATCTGGAATTTACTGGTTTTGGTATTCATTGTTACAAAGTTTTAAATAAAAATATAAGTTATCGGTTTATGGCTATTGGCGCACAAAGACTAGACCATAATGATGATCACCAGCCCCAAAGTTCTGTTCCAACTTAAAACCTGACTTCTCAAAAAGAGCCTGGGATTTTACAGCAGAAAATGGGTTCTTAGGCCCAAGTGGGCTTATATCACTCCAGTCGACAACCAGCAGTTTGCCACCAGGTTTCAAGATGCGTTTGATCTCCAGAGCAAATTCATCTGGCTTTTCTATCTGAAACAAGATGTTTGAAGCGATTACTCTATCAACAAAATTCTCTTTGAGTTTCGTACCTCCAATCTTTTCTGCATTCCCCCAGATAACCTCAATATTCATAAGGCCTTGGGTTTTGCCAGTAGAACGAATGCGTTCCAATAACTCTTTTATAACTTCAACAGCATAAACACGACCACTGGCACCAACACGTCTAGCCGCTTCTAGAGTATAAAAGCCAGATCCTGCTCCAAGGTCTACAACCTTCATGCCGTCAGTAAGACCGAGTTTGGAAAGGTTAAATGCCGGGTCAGAAAACATGGGTGTATTATAGCGTATAAAAATCACCCCCAAAAGAGGAGCGTGGGGACAATGCAAGAGCCCGACTAACTATAATTGATGTCTAGACTTGCTATTTTTACAAACAAACCAGGCTCGCTAATTCATCACCTTCACGGAGCTTCATAACGCGAACACCTTGGGTTGCGCGGCTGAGTGCTGGAATTTCTTTGAGATCTACGCGGATAACCTGACTCTTCTTGGACATGGCCACAATCTCTTCATCGGCTTCTGTAACAACTTTGGCAGCCATAAGAGATCCGGTCTTTGGTGTCACATTCATCGTCAAAATTCCTGATCCGCCACGATTTTGTGTCTTGTATTCAGAGAGTTCGGTCTTCTTGCCATAACCGTTCGCTCCCATTACGAACAGACAAGCACCCTTGGCATCTTTGGAAACTATATCAGCGGAAATGACAGCGTCAGCTTCAATCTTTTTCTTAGTATCAGCTTCGGTGAGACGGATCACACGAACACCGGCGGCATTGCGACCCATTTCACGGACATCGCTTTCTTTGAATCGGATGGACTGACCTTCTTTGGTGGCGATAACCACCTCATCATTTTTCGAAACAAAAGAAGCCGAGATGAGCTCATCACCGGCATCGAGAGTTATAGCAATCAAACCTGAACGGCGTACATCCTTGAAATGTTTGGCTGAGGTTTTCTTGCCAGTACCAGATTTTGTAACTAGCATAAGCGAAAGTCCTTCGGCTTCTTTCTTGTTCTTCGGCATCGGCAAAATAGAAGTCACACGCTCACCTTCTGCAAGTGACAAAAAGTTCATTATCGACTTGCCTTTTGTGGCGCGCTTTCCTTCTGGAATCTCAAACATCTTTATCTGATAGGCCTTGCCTTTATCAGAGAAGAACAAAAGGTCGTTGTGAGTAGAAGCATTGATAAGATGAGTTATGAAATCCTCTTCTTTTGTATCCAAATCGACTACACCAACACCACCACGCTTCTGTTTGCGATATTCAGCAGGATCTGTACGCTTGATATAACCACCTTTAGTGAGAACAAGGACCGATTCCTCATCGGCAATAAGATCTTCTGCGCTAAATTCTTTGACACCATGTTTAACCACTCTGGTGCGACGGTCATTACCATATCTTTCGCGAATTTCGGCAAGTTCTGTCTTTATGATATTACGGACCTTCTTGTCGCTAGCCAAAATACTCTTCAATTCAGCAATAAGTTCCTCTACAGCTTTGAGCTCGTCTAGAACTTTTTTGCGTTCGAGGCCAGCGAGTTTAACTAGACGCATTTCACAAATAGCAGTAGCTTGGCGGTCACTGAACTTGAACTTTTTCATCAAGTTAGCATGAGCTTCGATACCGTCCTTAGAAGCACGAATAAGAGTAATAATCTCATCGATATGATCGAGTGCTTTCTTCAAACCAAGCAAGATATGCTCACGATCTTCGGCAGCCGTAAGGTCAAATTGTGTGCGGCGGCGAATAACTTCTATACGGTGTTCAACGAATTCTTCTAGAATAGTTTTGAGAGAAAGTGTATGAGGTACACCGTCAACAAGGGCCACCATATTTACATGGAAAGCTTCTTCGAGTTGAGTATGTTTGTAGATCAGGTTTAGAACCTTCTCTGGGAATGAACCCTGTTTGAGATCGATAGCGATGCGGATGTCCTTGTCTGATTCGTCGCGCAAAGCACGAACACCTTCAACGACCTTGTCACGCACGAGATCAGCGATCTTGATGATGAGTTCGGACTTATTTACACGAAAAGGAATAGAGGAGATGATGATCTGGAACTGACCTTTCTTGTCTTCCACAATCTCAGCCTCACCACGCACAGTCATACTGCCACGACCCGTTGTATAAGCATGACGAATATCTTTTTCACCATAAACGACAGCACCAAGTGGAAAATCTGGACCCTTTATAAAATTGAAAAGATCTTCTGCAGTAGCATCTGGATTATCGATCATGTGTGTCGTAGCATCCAAAACTTCGCGAAGATTGTGAGGAGGAATGTTCGTGGCCATACCGACAGCAATACCGAGCGTGCCATTTAACAAAAGGTTTGGAACAGCTGTAGGAAGAACTACCGGCTCCTTCTTTGTACCATCATAGTTCGGACGAAAATCAACTGTGTTCTTTCCAATATCGCGTAAAAGTTCGCTTGAGAGTCGTGACATGCGAGCCTCGGTATAACGCATAGCAGCTGCTGGGTCACCGTCAACTGTACCAAAGTTACCTTGACCTTGAATAAGCGGGTGACGCATCGTAAATGGCTGCGCCATCTTCACCAAAGATTCATAGATAGCAGCGTCACCGTGTGGATGGTAGCTTCCCATCGCGTCTGAAACTGGTACGGCAGATTTACGGAATTTTGCCTGATACGTGAGGCCCTTCTC
>CAIQCA010000074.1 GCA_903870235.1 uncultured bacterium | reverse complement strand
GTTGTAAAAAAACAACACTTAGGGGGATTGCGGTTTGATTTTACAAGATCAATCTCTATTCATGTTAGACTTGGAGATTTTAACATTGGAAATCAAGCTACTGATTTGAGTTGGTTTATTAAAAAAATAAATGAAATTAGGGACTATTATCGTGATAATATAAAAGTTTTTATTTTTTCTGATGGAACTGACGAAGAATTGAAAACATTGCTTAACATCAATAATACAGAAAGAGTTTTTTTTGGTAGTAGTATAGCTGATATGATTGCTATGTCACAAAGTAAGGTTTTGATTTGTAGCAAAAACTCTACGTTTGCATGGTGGGCATCCTATTTAGGACGTATGCCTATTGTTTGGCCAAAAGATACTGGTACAAAGTCAATTTACTATGATAATAAAAACAAAGAAAAATTTTTGGATTATTCAGAAAAATTAGATGACAGTTTTCTGAGAATGATTGACTTATAGCTGGATAAGACAAAATCTATTTTGTTTAATAATTAATTTTTATGCTTATACAGTTTATTGGTCTTGGGTATATTGGATTACCTACAGCCGTGGTTGTTGCACAAAAGGGTATTAGCGTCCATGGCGTTGATATCAATCATCAGGTTGTTGAGACCATCAATCAGGGAAAAATTCACATCATCGAGCCGGGTCTTGAAGCTCTTGTCAAAGAGAGTGTTGATAAAGGCTTTTTCAAAGTATCTACGATTCCCGAAAATGCGGATGTTCACCTTATTGTTGTTCCCACTCCGTTTAAGGGAGTCTATGAACCGGACATCTCATTTGTTGAAGCAGCCACCCGTAACGTTCTGCCGCTGTTGAAGGAGGGCGATACCTATATCATAGAGTCGACCTCCCCTGTTGGAACAACAGAAAAGATGGCTGCTCTTATTTTTCGTGAACGCCCTGAACTTGAAAATAAAATTTTTATAGCCTATTGTCCTGAGAGAGTATTACCCGGCAATGTTCTGCATGAATTGATTCATAATGACAGGGTGATTGGTGGGCTGAACGAGGTTTCAACAGCGAAAGCCAAAGAGTTCTATAGTACATTTGTTGAAGGGGAGCTCTTTGGCACCAACTCCCGGACAGCCGAGATGTGCAAGTTGACGGAGAACTCATCACGTGATGTGCAGATAGCCTTTGCCAATGAGCTATCGTTGATTTGTGATAAAGCCGGTATTAATGTGTGGGAACTCATTGCTCTGGCCAACAAGCATCCCAGGGTTAATATCCTTCAGCCCGGAGCAGGGGTCGGGGGACACTGTATCGCAGTTGATCCATGGTTTTTAGTCTCCGATTATCCACGCGAGTCAAAGTTAATCACTACCGGTAGGGAGGTTAACAATTACAAGTCGTTCTGGTGTGCCGAAAAGATCAGGAATGTCATGCTTGAATTTGAACTCAAACATGGCAGAAAACCCTTGACCGCATTTATGGGCTTGGCCTTCAAGCCAAACATTGACGACCTGCGCGAGAGCCCCGCAAAATACATCGCACAAAAAGTCATGCAGAGTGAACAAAACAATTTTATGATTGTCGAACCCAACATTAAAGAGCACAGCATCTTCAAGCTCTCTGATTATCAGGATGCCTATGATCGTGCAGATATCATAGTCTTCCTCGTAGCCCACAACGAGTTCAAAAATCTGAAATACCGCGAAGATAAAATAATCCTCGACTTCGCCGGCGTCTTCAAGAAGTTCTGATGCCACACAATGTCATTTCGATACGCAGTGAGAAATCCCTTAAAGCCCACTGCCAACTGAACTAACTCATTACTATAATTCTGTCATTTCGAAACGAAGTGAGAAATCTATTCCACTCCAGCATACCCCTTGATATCTTACAAAGATGAAACGTTGCTGTTTTTTAAACATTATAATATTTGTTATTAGTGGAAAAGAAAAAGATTTTGATTGTCTTCGGTACCAGGCCGGAAGCAATCAAAATGGCCCCCTTGGTAAAGGAATTTGAACAACATACCGATGCATTCGAAACCATTGTTGCTGTAACCGGACAACATCGCGAAATGCTCGACCAGGTGCTGGAGCTGTTTGATATTGTGCCCGATTATGATCTCAATATCATGAAACAGGGTCAGGATCTCTATGATATTACCTCCCGGGTGCTGACAGGGATGCGAGATATTCTGACGGTTGTTAAACCGCATTTTGTTGTTGTGCATGGAGATACAACCACCTCTTCAATAACGGCCTTGGCTGCTTTTTATCAGCAGATACCTGTCGCACATGTAGAGGCTGGATTACGAACCTACAATAAATACAGCCCATGGCCTGAGGAGTTGAACCGTCAGCTTACCGGACGCATCGCTGCCTGGCATTTTGCTCCTACAAGCCTCAGTAAACAAAATCTCCTGAGTGAAAACATTCACGAAGGTACTGTTTTTATAACAGGTAATACGGTTATTGATGCTTTGTATTGGGTACTTGATAAAATTGCGACAACCCCGGATATCGAGCAGAGTATTCTTTGTGAACTTGATCTGTGCGGGTTACCGAAATCGAGTATGAACGCCTGGTCATCACATGCTTGCAACGCTAATTCATGCCCTCCCTCGGATTCCAGCCGAAAGCTTGTTCTCATAACAGGCCACAGACGTGAAAATTTCGGTGACGGTTTTATCGATATTTGCCAGGCTCTTAAAACCCTTGCCGAACGCTATCCCGCGGTTGATTTTGTCTATCCAATGCACCTGAACCCCCAGGTACGTCAACCAATCCAGGCTGTTTTTGGCGAAAACGGTGACTTAAAAAACTTCTTTTTCATCGAACCCCTCGACTACCTTCCTTTCGTCTATCTCATGAACCGTTCATACCTCGTCCTGACCGACTCCGGCGGCATTCAGGAAGAAGCCCCCGGTCTCGGCAAACCGGTACTCGTCATGAGAAACACCACAGAAAGACCCGAAGCCCTCGAAGCAGGAACTGTTCGACTGGTAGGAACCAGCCAGGAACTCATTATCGAAGAAGTTTCCCACCTCCTCGACGACCAAGAACACTACACCAAAATGTCCCGAGCCCACAACCCCTACGGAGACGGCAAAGCCTGCCAGAGAATCATTCAGGCATTAACCCTGCTGTAAATTGATAAGGTAATTCATGATATCCAGGAACACCCCAAATAGGGGACGTTGTTCAGCAGCGATAAAAGTCATCTATTTTATAAAATCCTAAGTTGAGCGATAAGTAATAATCCGGACAGTTCAGAGTGCCACAAAATGCAATAATATGTTAGCGATAGCTGAAGCGATCAGAAATCATCATCTGTACATTGAGAAATGCAGGTTTTCTGCCTGAATC
>CAIQCA010000073.1 GCA_903870235.1 uncultured bacterium | reverse complement strand
TACCGGACACGTGGCTGAGGCTGTGGCAGAAACTGGTCCAGCTGCAGCCGATGAGCCATTAGCATTGGTAGCTATGACTTTGTAATAGTAAGTTGAACCAGGGGTCATGCCTCCAGAGACATCAGTATAGTCAGTCAATGTGTAACCTGTATATGTATTGGTATATGTACCTCCAGAAGTGGTTGAACGAGATATGGTGTAACCAGTAGCACCCGATGAAGCTGTCCATGTGAGACGGGTGAAGCCTCCACAGGTTGCTGAAGTGTAGCCGGTAAGATTTGTTGGAGTGGCTGGTGGTGGTGTTGCGGTACAATTTGCAACCAAAGACACTGGGCTTGTAGCTGTAAATGAGTATGGGTTGCTATATGAGACTGGAGAGCCTCCGACAGTCCAATTTGTAAAACTATAACCGGAACTTACAGAAGCAGTCACGGTAACCGACGAACCCGAGTCGTATGTTCCTGCTCCAGTGACTCCAGAACAACCGCTACCAGCGACAACGGTAACAGAGTAAGTTGGAGTAGCAACTATGAAATTGGCAACAAGATTTTGGGTCGGCTCATTGGTAACGGTATAGTTAAGATTGGCAGTGGTGGAGAGGACTGTAGTGCCTTTCGTCCAGTTCTTGAATTGATAGCCGGTATTTGGACCAGCCACAATTACTAGTGGGTAACCAACCCAATATGATGCGGGAAAGACAGACGCATAGGCTGCATCAAGATATCCTGAACCACTCGGAGATATAGTCACATTCACCGTTGGATTTGTTACAGTTATCGTCGCCGAAGCTGGTGCAGCAGTGCCACTTGTTCCAGTACATGAAAGAGTATAGACATATGTACCAGCTGTATTTAGAACACCCGTAGAAAGAAATGATCCATTTGCGCCGGTTGACCATCCTCCACTTGGGAACGTCACCGCCGTAGTACCATTCAACAATCCAGTACCTGTACATTTATTGATGCTCGTAAGAAGCCATGACAATGACGAAGCATTACCGGCTGTTATAGAGGTTGTATCAGCCCATAATTTTGCAAGGGGACAAGTTGTGCTTGGTGTTGGAGATACTGTGGCTGAATTATCTGATTTTGCATTCGGGTCACCAGCCAAAGCTATTACATAATAAGAGCGGCCAGCCACCGGTTTCGTGTCTACTGCTGAATTTGTCGTGTATGTACCGAGTTGTGTGCCATCAGAAGCCCATACAGCATAGGTAATATTTGAACCAGAGACGGTATTCCAGGACAAATTTACTGAGTTCCCATCACAAGATGTGATAGCCTTAACATTTGTTGGGGTTGGCGCTTTAACGTAAAACGTAAAGACTCCATTACCTGTAAATTGATTGTTAGTTTCCTGATTTTCTGGTCCCCACTTATCATAATATTTTGCTGCAACATATGCATATATATTGTAAGCACCCGGAGTGGATGGAGCTGTGAAAGGACTATTGTTTACTGATGTTACCTGTAATGCATTTTTTGCATTGGTTGTTCCCCAGTAGTAAGAGTCCAGAAGCTCGGCGTCAGCTGGGGTTGCCAAAGCATATCTATTTGGAACATTATAACCAGCATCATACTCAGTAGTGTAATCTATCAAAGAAGTAGCGGCGCCGTTCATTGCATTACCTTGAAACCTACCCATCCTGTTATCGGTATAATTTCCACCACTGGTAACATCGATATACGCTATCTGTTGACCAACGACATTGTTGTTTTCCCAGTTTCTAAACTCCCATCTTTCAAGTTCATAACTACACTGGGCCGAAGATGTATCAGATCCAGCGAGAGCGGGACCTGAACCAATACCATTGACTGGGATTATTTGATAATAGTAAGTCGTGTTAAAACTTAGACCAGTTGTATCTGTAAAATCGTTGTTGGTATATCCAGTTGCGACGCTTGTCCAAGGACCAGAGCTAGTGGTAGATCGATTGATATTATAGCCAGTAACCTTACCTGTAGCAGTCCCGTCAGCCCAAGTAAATCGGATCTTCGAAACAGACTCACAAGTACGCGCAGGTGCTGCAAAAGTTGTTGGTGCCACTGGTGCTGCAGTAGGAAGAGCCACTGTTGCTGCCAATACGTGTACGGTTGCAGCGTTAACAGCATTTGTGGTCAAGAAATAACCGGTGCTACCTTTTTTATTACATGTAATAGTTATAACCTTATCTCCTGTAGAAGGAAACGAGTTAATTGTATATGTTCCACTGGGATCGATATTACCAGTCCAAACACTACCAGTACTTGCAACCGTACAACCAGTGGCATCTGTAGAAGACCAAGTGACAGTGACTGGTGTCGTCAGACTACGAATAGCATTAGGACTAACAGAAACGTTAACAGTCGGCTTGTTATAAAAATCTACATTATAAGATATAGAAGTTGAAGGTTTTCCAAGGCCAACATTGCCACTAAGGTCGACTAAGTCAGTATGTTCATATTGGTAGGTACTACCCGTATGGGTGTAGACATGATTATGATTGTTGAATCCGGAAATCCAGCCATATGGATAATTTGCGGCAACGGCTCGATCACCACCAGGAAAACTAGCCCCACTATTTACTATGTCAGAAAAATATACCCAAACCTGGTTTTCTGAAGTACCAGGTATTGTGCTAATGGCTGTCCCGGATAGATAAAATTGTTGACCAGGACTCAGCACATTCGATGGAATCGGTGATCCGTTTACAGGCTTAGCCACTAGGTTTAATGGCTTATTCAAGTCAGCAAATCTAGATAGTTCTGTACAACACAACTCCGAGCCATGCCAGTCTGTCAGACTAGATGTCCAGGTTCCGTAAGATTGCACCAGATCAGCTTTTACATGGTTAGGTAACATAACAATTAACGTCAAAAGCAATACTGAGCAAAGTGTTATTGCCCTGCCTACGCTAAAACCTGACCTAAACCAATTGGTGAATTTGTTCATAAAATATGAATATTGTTAATAAGATAATTAGTATTTAATTATGTCTATATTATAAGCTTATTTATGGATCTATTCAAATATCCGAAGTGGAAAAAAGCGGCTAAAATCAGCACCAGCGGCAGGTCGCTCACAATTATCCTATAATATCCAAAAATTCTTGCTCTCCTATAATTTTTACCCCAAGTTCTCGTGCCTTATCCAGCTTGGAACCAGCCTCTTCACCAGCTACAACGAACGATGTCTTAGCCGAGACAGAGCCAGAAACATTACCACCAAGTCTACGGACCATCGCTTGTGCCTTGTCACGATCGAGATTTGGCATGGTCCCAGTAAAGACAAAGGTCTTACCTTCCAAAGCTCTATTTTCTGCGGCGCCGCTACCACCTCCAGTCGTAATATCCTCCTTAACAAGGGTTACATTCTTCAATAACCTCTTAATAAGTTGTCTATTATCAGAATTTTTGAACCAAGAGACCAAAGAGTCGGCCACCACTTCCCCCACACCATATATAGCAAGAAAATCTTCGCGCTTGGCGACAGCGATAAGGTCCAGGGACACAGACTGACCAGTTTTTTCCGCCGTTATCCCCTTTGACTTTTCCTCAAAATATCTCGCCAGATCATAAGCTGTCTCTTCGCCAACTTGTGGTATAGAAAGTGAGGCCAAAAACTTTGGTAAAATTATTTTCCTAGCCTTATCAACTGAACTTATCAAATTGTCAGCCGACTTTTCCGCAAAACGAGGCAAAGCCAACAAATCTTCTCTTTTAATAGTGAAAATATCATCAAAATTACTGATTACGCCGTTATCCAACAATAAATCGATGATTTTCGGACCAAGACCATCAATATCAAAACATTTCTTTGAGGTGAAGTAATATAGCTTGCGCTTGTGTTGCTCTAGAGAATTAACCGCCACACATTTCCAGGCCGCCTGGCCAGAGATACGCTCTATACGACCATCACCACCACAAGCTGCCACATGAGTCGGCCAAACAAAGGGTCTAGATTTGGCTCCACGCAAGTCTTTTACAACAGAAACTATATCTGGAATCACATCGCCGGCCTTTTGGAGGATAACTGTGTCTCCGATACGCACATCCAAGCGTTTTATCTCATCCTCGTTGTGCAAAGTGGCGCGCGAGACCACTGAACCTGCTACGCGCACCGGTTTCAAGACGGCCACAGGAGTTACCACACCAGTTCTCCCAACCTGAAAGATGATATCCTCCAAAATAGTCGTCACTTGTTCAGCCGGAAACTTGTAAGCCACACCCCAACGAGGAGATTTACCGGTATAGCCAAGGACTTCTTGGATCTTTCTCCCATTAACCTTGATCACAATACCATCGAGCTGATACGGCAATTCATGTCGTCTCTTGCTCCACTCTTCATAATATTTCTGTACAGAATTTAAGTCACCACAGACCTTGAAATGCGGGTTAGTTTGAAAACCAAGAGATTTCAGAAGTTCCAATTCACCGGATTGAGTTTCCGGCAATGAGGCTCCGGGGTTTTTTACATTACCAGTTATTGGCGCCGCCGATGTAACACCATATCTATCGATATCATAAATAAACGAATCCAATTTGCGAGAAGACGTAACTTTGGGATCAAGCTGACGAATAGATCCGGCAGCTAGATTCCTAGTATTTGCAAAAACCTGCTCACCTTTTTTCTCACGCTCAATATTTATCTTCTCCAAATCTTTGACACTCATCCAGGCTTCACCAACGACGATAAGATCGACACCAGCACGCCCGTCTTTTGACTCAGTCAATTTGAGTGGCACCGTGCGAATGGTTCTAATATTCTGTGTTACATCCTCCCCTATCGTACCATCACCACGAGTAGCACCTTGAACTAAAACTCCATCTTTATACGTCAGAATTATCTTCAACCCATCTATCTTGAGTTCACAACAATACTCCAATTTCTCGTTTTTATCTCCGCCTGTATCGCCGACACTACCGAGTCCGGCCTTGCTCATAAAATTCTGCACTTTCTCCTCCCATTTCTGCAATTCAGCAAAATCAAAAACATCGCCAAAAGACCACTGGGCGACCTCGTGACGAACTTTTTTGAACTCTTTCAATGGTTCACTACCAACGCGTTGAGTAGGACTATCGGCCAACCGAAGTTCTGGATATTTTTCCTCGATTGACTCCAGCTCCTTCAAAAGTGAGTCATAAGCCTCATCGGTTATTTCTGGTGTATCTAGAGTATGATAAAGCCGACGATGGTGTTCTACCGTCTTTTTCAACTTATTCAAACGATCTATGACGGCCCTTGGTATAAGCCGACTATTTATATTCGATGAATTATTCATGAACTATATAGCATTGATGCTCCAAGCCAGATAACGTTCCACAGTACGAGGACTATTCTGGGGTGTGTAAACCCCAGTTGCTGAGTTATAATCGCATATATTATACCCCCTAGAATTCGTAACCGATTGTTTTAGATTGCTACTACCATCCGCAATACCGTCAAATGTCTGGACTATCGTAACATCTGCGCAACCCCAACGATTGTTGGCATTGGTAGGATCTGTTCCATCCGCCGCAAAACCCAGGGTCGTATGCAAAGTATAAATATAATATGACCCAGACAATACAGGTGTAGGTGGTGAAGCCGTATCAACCATAACACGATTTTGACCGCCACAATCAATGCTGCTGTTTACGGTCATATCATAAAAGAATGCCATATTCGAACTTTTTGCTATACACTCGATACCCGAATCAGCAGCGTAAAATGAATACATGGAGTCACGAGTTGCCGAAGACAAGATATACTGTTTTCGAGCGATACCCAATATAAATGTGGCAACACCAAGCACCAGTGAGGCGATAAGAACCGCGAAGAGAAGTGTGTAACCAGATTTTGAGTAAGTTATCTTCATGATTATTGTTGAAGTGCATTTACAATTTCACCACGCAATCTGACTTCGTTTGGGACTTTCCCTTCATACCACTGAACCACAACTGTAACCATGTAATCGCTAGGATCAGGTAATCCAGTCAATTTCTTATTGACGTTTGTCAGATAATAGTATCTCGTAAAGATAGTCTTGGTACCACCAACATTGTGACTGTAACCACTGGTATCTGAAAAATATATTGGGCAACCACTGGAACAATCTGGTTTTATTACAAAGCTACCACTATCAATTTCAACGTCACATTTTCCGTTATCACCTATACACGTCTTACCAGCACCACCATCGATAGTATTAAGAAAGGTAATGGAATTAACCAAATTGTTATTCTTGATGTTTTTGATCATCTCAATAGATTCTTGCCCCAGGTTTGAGGCGATAGATTGATCTTTGGCGTAAAGAGCCGACGTCAGAGCTTTGTTGGCGATAGTCAGAGGTCCAGCTATGGAAATCATCAGGACAGCAATAGCCACCAATGTTTCAATGAGAGTAAAGCCTTGATTATTTTTTAATGCAAAATGATTCATATTTTTTATGGCACACGAGCCGACGCCGCAGTCTCTACAGAAAAATAAGTTCTGTCTTTTTCACGCACACCGGTATACCCTGAAATACGTATTGTGGCCAAAGGGTATTCACTACTGCCATTGGTAAACTTAACCGCTATATTGTAGCCAGTAATTGTAACGTTATTGGAGGAAATTACTGGAACAAAATCTGAATCCTGGATAGCGGCATGGCTACTACAATTGGTTAACGATTGCTCGGCTTTTTCTAAGGTAAACGTTCCTGCAGCGGATATTACAGGTTTAAATCTATACTCATAGGCAAGATAATATGACGGTGATGCACAAGACTTGGCTGACCTAAATGCAATATAGCTACCATTGGGGTTAGCGCTACTGCTCTGTACACAATTTGTCGAAGTCATATCATAACCGTCTATGGAACCAACTCCAATACTATTACATTGATACTTCGTCCCTGTTCGCAATTCACGTGACATACTCTCTAGAGCAAAGTTTAGGTTGGTAATAGCCGCCTGAATACTTTGGGCTTTCTTATTTGAATCAAGAATTCTAAGTAAGGCTCCCGCTGCCACCACAGCCACCACGCTAAATATGGCCAGTGATACCATCACTTCTATAAGAGTAAATCCGAAAATATTTTTTGTTCTGTTCTTCATGTATATTTATTGGGTGACTATAGAAATCTGACCATTGCGATATATCTCCAAAGTACGAGTACTCTGGTCTGTACCGGTCATCTGAATCTTGGCATATGAAATCGGTGCCCCAGCACTCAGACATGAAGTGGAATTAGATAAATCCGTATAACAAATTGTAGCGTTTGGATCCGGGCGCTTGAATGTAACATCTATTTGCGTTGCATTACTGACAATAGCGTTCTGACAGATACTTACACTTCCAGCACAAAGAAGTGTGATTTTTGCCCCTCGGGTAATATTGTATGTGTTTTGTTGTGCGTCAGAATTGTTAGGATAAGCGCCGCTGTAATTGTACATATTGTCTGGAGCACCTACAGGATAAGAATCAGCGAACATAATCACTTTTGTATTACCAGGCTTTTCTTTTGGGTCACCGGCAGTAACTGCAACTGTAGAAAAATCAACTCCATATGAATAGCCGAATTGCGCTGTGCCAGATTGGGCTCCTGCATTCGAAACACTCAAACCATATGTCTGCGCCGTACGTACAACCAAAGCTACATCATAAACGAGGTTGGTTAGGAGAACGCCCTGATTGAAATTCCCATATTTCACGACTAGTAACACTGTCATGAAAACGAAAATGCTTAGAGTTATCAAAAGTTCTATCAGAGTAAATCCCTTTTTCATGCCTATATTATACTATATATACGGCGATAATATCTCTGACGATGTGTAAATCTATTATGGTAATTTTGAACAAAAGGACTAAGTATAATCCCAATATGAGATATGGACCAAAAGGTATTTCCATGCGAGGTTTGAATTTTTTGTAAGTGTAGAGCAGCCAAATAACGCTTACCGCAGCCCCTACCCAGAAAGCCAATATCACTGCATTCAATCCCCCGTTTAGACCAAGCATCCAGCCGATGCCAAGTGCCAACTTTCCATCTCCAAGACCCATCCAAGTCCCACGGGACAATAACCAGAGCAAAACAAATGGCAAAGCGATGATCGGGCCAGCCATTATCTGACTATAACTTGGTATGTGCCACCAAGTTGCTCCACCAAGAAAGAGGCTGGCCAAAGCAAAGAAACTAAAAGCATATACGAATTGGTCAGGTATAATCTTGTGTTTGATGTCGTAAACAGTGATTACTAAAAGTAGGCAGCCGATAATGATCTGTATAATCGTAGCCAAAGAAGCAGTATATGAACTAGGTGGAAAAACAAAGAATATCAGCACGAAAATAGCTCCAGCGATGAACTCCACCAATGGATATTGCCAAGAAATCTTGCTCTGACATCCTCGACACTTACCTCGTAGAGCAAAGAAGCTCAAGATCGGAAATAGTTCCAACCAGGAAAGTTTTTTACCGCAAGACATACACTTTGACCTCCCTCCGATACCAACACCAGTGTTAAAACGCAAAGAGACAACATTCAAAAAGCTCCCAACGATAGCACCGAAAAGAAATGCGACGACAGATGTGTATATATCCACGATATATGAAATTTAATTGATAATTTTATTTTGGTCCGACACAATAATTTACAGAGGCGGCCAGACTGGAACATGAAAATGTATATATTGTTCCATCCAATCCATTGGCGGTAATCGAAGAGTTAGGGTTTTCTAGTTGAACATGCAGGACATAGTCTGAGTAATTGGAAGCGGAACCATTTGTTCCATAATCGTATGGTGATGGGCTACCAGAAGGAGGAACCGGAATTTTACTTATATAAGATGCGAGCGTTATGCTACCAGGACAAACGCCACCAGTACCATTGCCATTGCTGGCTGTCAGAACTAGGCTGGATGGATACTGATTGCACCTATCAAAATATAGTCCAAGTGCTTGCTGTAGTGTAGCTATATCAGAAATCCTCTGGCCGTCACGAGATTTACCTTTGGCACCAGTAAGATTGGTAATTATTATAGCCGTCATGAGAGCTATGATGACTATGGATATCATAAGCTCCACTAGTGTAAATGCGCGATTGTTTTTCATGCCTTTATTATACCACAAGCATAAACAATTCCACCCCCGAGAGGGGGTGGAATATCCTGCAATGAACTATGGTATACCGAATTACTGACACTTAACAGCTGCACCAACCGCAACGGCCGCTGGAGCTGCAGCTAATTCTCCTGAGAATCCATTACTATCTACACAGAAGTTAGCTGGTGATGTTTGTTGACTCAGTGTTACATAAGCAACCCAGCTAGCACCATTTAAACCAACGACACATGTTGCAGTATTACTAGACTGTGCTGCTCCGGCAGTCAGAAGTTTTTGAACTCCAGGATCGACACATACACCAGAAAGACCGGAGGCTGTACCAGCGCTCGTTACTGTACCAGAACCGGCTGTACCATAACCATTTCCGGTATTATAAATTTCTGCTGCTGAACGAATACTTGACATACTTCCTTTAGCACTAACATCCTTAGCCTTGCCCCTAGCACTACTCAAACTCACCAAGATTATTGATGACAATATACCAATGATGGCGATGACGACCAAGAGTTCGATAAGGGTGAAACCACCTCTAACTGAAGACTTTTTCATAATAAAATTATTAGACATTAATAATAAGTTGATAAATAAGACCTTTTGTAAGGTTATGGCTATATTGTAACACGCTTATTTAACTATATAAATACCCTGTGGATAACAACTATTCAGTAGCTTTACTTCAACATACCCTCAATTATGGACACGAATCTGTAGTGGCTGCAGTAGCTTTTTGGGTTACAGCACCAGCAGAATCAGTACAAAAATATTTTGTAGGATCGGTAATCAACTTTCCGTATATAGCATAGCTTGTTGCGTGTGACCAGGTATTGGTGCCGTCAAAACAATATTTGCCGTCAGCATTTCCATATACCACGATCGTTATAGACCCACCCTGGTTTATAGCATCGGTAAGAAGTCTTGATATGGCAGGATAGCTTGGACCAGACCCAGAACAAACGACATTTGAATTCGAAGCGTTACCGATCATTATGCCTGGTAAATAGAACGTGGCAGCATAAACATCTGTATACCAGTCATTGGTGCGACCGAGTTCAATTAGGTTTTTAATCTGTCTAGCATTTGCAATAACATGAGAGTCTTTAGCTAAATTACGAGCGTTGCCAAGAAAAACAATAATGATGGTTGAAAGAATCCCAATGATGGCAACAACCACCAAAATTTCTATAAGGGTAAAACCCTTTCTGTACTTATCTTGAATAGAGGTCATGTTGTACATAATAGCTCTTTACTGGGCACTGGCAATACTATAAATAGGTATCAAGACTGAGGCCAAGAGTATGGCTACACCACCGCCCAGAAATACAATTAGCATTGGCTCAATGAGGGACACTAGAGATTCTACGGCGGTCTCGACTTCGCGTACATAATATTTGGCGACGGTTTTCAAAATAGAACTCACTTCACCACTTTCTTCACCGACCTTGATCATCTGAACGACGATGCCCGGCATTTCATTGGGATCATTTGAAAGAGAGTCGGACAAAGTTTTACCACCCTTAACCGCATTTGATGCGCGCGTGATGATGTCCTGATAGATCTTGTTGTCTATAACATTGGCCGTAAGTTCCAAAGCACGAACTATGGGAATACCGGAAACGAGCATAGTGTTCATGTTGTCGGCAAAACGAGATAGGTAGAGTTTTTTATAGAGAGAACTCACATATGGGATTCGCAATTTGAAACGATCGAAAGCAATTCTTCCTGGTCCAGTGCGAATAAATCTCACAACAAAGAAACCTGCAACTAGTAAGACAGCGAGAAGGATAAAACCATAATTAACCAAGAAATTACTTATCCCTAGGATTACCTGCGTATAAACCGGTATTGCACCACCAGCATCCAGGATAATGCTACTAATCTTTGGTATAACCATAGTAAACATGAGGATCATCACGACCACGAAAGTAACCATAACAAAGGCCGGATACACTAGGGCCCCACGGACCTTAGACATCAATTCATAGGTGCGGTCTAGATAATCGGCCAAATATTCGAACACCTCATTTAGTTTTCCAGATTCTTCACCGGCCTTGACCATGCTGATATAGAAAGGAGAAAAAACCCTCGGATGCTTGGACATCGCCACGGATATGGAACTACCACTTTGTATATCATCACAGACAATCCCTAAGACACCAGACAATTTACGATTCTCCGTCTCCCCCGCCAAGAGTCTGAATATACGAAGCGCAGAAACCTGGGCATCAAAGAGAGTAGACAGTTGTCGTGACAAAATAACGATATCTTTTGAAGAAACACGGTCAAGCCAAACTATCTCTTTACCAAAAAAAGACTTTGATCCGGCGTCTTCCTTGATAGAAACAAGAACAAGGTTTCGTCTCTGGAGTGATGATATGGCAACGTCAACATTTACAGCATCAATAGAACCATTCCTCTTGGTTCCAGAACCTGATTCAATTGCTTCATAGTTGAATAACATGATAGTTATAGTAGACGCTCCAACGACTTAGGATTGGATGAATAGACATAGGCATTTTCCACGGAAATCTCACCGGCGCGAACCAGCTCAGCCAAGGATCTGTTCATGTCTATCATGCCCAACTGAGAACTAGTCTCTATGACAGTATTGATCTCGTGAGTACGGCGTTCACGGATAAGGTTGGAGACAGCCGCATTGTTTATCAGGAGTTCATAGGCAGGAATCAGGCCACCAGATATGCGTGGAATCAATCTCTGAGAAAAGATACCTGACAAAGAGCTAGCCAACTGAACACGTATCTGGTCCTGCTGGGAACCAGGGAAAGAATCGATGATACGGTCAATAGTCTGGGAGGCATTGTTGGTATGCAAAGTAGAAAAGATCAAGTGACCAGTCTCAGCAGCAGTCACGGCTGTAGCCATGGTTGCGATATCACGCATCTCACCAACCATACAGACGTCTATGTCCTCACGAAACATTGCTGTAAGAGCGTCGGCAAAGTCAGGAGTATCCGTACGTACTTCACGCTGATCAACGATAGATTTCTTGGAATCAAACAAATATTCGATAGGATCTTCGATGGTCAAAATGTGTTCTGTACGAGTTTGATTGATCATCTCTATGAGACTAGCTAGTGTAGTTGTCTTCCCTTGCCCGATAGGACCAACGACCAGAAAAAACCCTTGAGTTTTACGGGTGAAAGTCTCTAGTATCGGAGGTAGATTTAGTTCCGTCAATGTGCGGATAACTTTAGGAATCAGACGGAGTGCGATAGCCGGCACAGCTTGACGATAGTAAATATGTCCACGAAAACGAGCATGAGTTAGGTTATAAGAAAAATCTACATCCCTTGTTTTGGCCAAAATCTCTTTGGCCTCCTTTGTCAGAAAAACATCTATGAAACCCTGCATATCGAGTTCAGTCACAACCGCGCGCTTCAGAAGGGGTATAAGGGAACCGGAAACACGAATTGTTGGGTTGCGTCCCACAGAAAGATGCAAGTCTGAAGCATCTTGTTTCAAGATCAGATCTACAAGCTCATCAATTTCTTTGCGATAATCCATGTTGTTTATTTATATAGGCTTTTTGGTAACCAAGATGTTCTCCACTTCTCTCAATACTTCTGAAGGAACTGTGGTAGCTTTTACGATGTAACCATCTACGCTTAACTTCCTGGCACGAGCAATATCGTCTGAAGAACCCTGGTTCGTAAGCATAATCATCGTTGAGCTAGGAGCTAATTTTTCTTGCTGTATCTTAGCTATCATTTCCAAACCGTCCATACCAGGCATCACCACGTCGGCCAAGATTATTTCAGGAACATAACCGCTATTTATGACTTGAAGAGCCGCATCCGTAGAATCAGCTGTTTTGACTTCATAACCAGACTTAGAAAACTTGATGGCATACATATCCAAGAGGAACCTGTCATCATCCACCAAAAGGATCTTTTTTAGTGGTTTAGTTGACGATGTATTGGCAGGATTTTGTTGTGTATTATTCATAATAATATTGTATCATAATTAAAGTTTTATAACTTCTTCAAAAGGAATAACCTTGTTGAAGGCCTTAATCATGGCATCTTCCTTCAAGGTCAACATGCCCTTGGAACGGGCAATCTTGCGTATTTCACTCTCAACAGGGTTCTCCAGTATCACTTTCTCAATATCTTTATCCATCTCAAACATTTCAAAAACGGCCATGCGACCACGAGTCCCCTTCGGAGATTCCGGCGTAGGTTTGATCTTATAAACCTTATCGGAAAATGGAATAGTCTTCCTGAATTGGTCTGGTAGATCTGCAAAAGACTGATCGATCAAAGCCTTGATACTTCCATCAACAGGAACTAGCTCGCCAGAACCTGGTGCCAAGACACCGACAAGACGTTGTGCCACCGCCAAGATAAGAGTAGGTGCAATCAGGTACGGATCTACTCCCATATCTATAAGACGTGGAATAACACCAGCGGAATTATTGGTGTGCAAAGTAGAAAGTACTAAGTGACCAGTCAAAGCGGCCTGCACAGCAAGCTGGGCTGTCTCCTTATCACGAATTTCACCAACCATGATTATATCTGGGTCTTGACGCAAAGTTGTACGCAGACCAGTATCAAAGGAGTAACCAATTTCTGGTCGTACTTGCGATTGACTAACACCATCGATCGTATACTCTACTGGGTCTTCCAGCGAGAGTACGTTGTAGCTATCACGATCGACTTCACTCAAAAGAGAATATAGCGTTGTCGACTTACCGGAGCCAGTAGGACCAGTTATGAGGATTAGACCATATGGCTTATTGATGGCATCACGAAACATCTTTAGACTCTCCGGGCTCATGCCGAGTTTGTCTAAGCTTCGCATGCCCTTGGTCTGATCAAGGATACGCATCTCAACTTTTTCACCATAGTAAGACGGGAATGTGGAAACACGGAAATCAACACGGTGTCCATCTATACGTGCGGAAAAACGACCATCTTGAGGCTTACGTTTTTCATCCAAGCGCATATTGGAAAGAACTTTTATGCGAGCAACCACGGCCGAGTGCACAGAAGTTGGCAACACTAGACTAGTATTTAAGACGCCATCTACGCGAAAACGGACGCGCACATTGTCTCGCACATGTTCTATATGAACATCGGAAGCATCACCTTCAACGGCATATCTGACTATCGTAGCAACAATCTTAACAACAGGAGCATCTTCAACGATTAAGGTCTCTTTGGAATCAGATTTTTGTCCCGGTGCACCTGGTTCACTGCCAGTTGCTGCCGTCTCCGGCCTTTTTATGGTTTCTGTATTACCATCGATAGTAAGCTCAGTTTCTAGCTCCGAAAGAGCTTTGTTCACTTCCCCAGTAATACCCTTGTAGACTTCTAAGACTTTATTGAAGTCATTGAGAGTGATCAAATATATCTTATAGGGGACATTTTTCTTGGCCGCCAAAAAATTTAGAGCATCTCGAGCCTCCATATTGTCTGGATCGATAAGACCGACTTCAAGCACACCATCAACTACTCCGAGTGGTACAAAATGATAGTGAACCGCCGAATCTTCAGGAATATAATCCAAAACCTCAAAAGGAACGGAGTTGTCCGCAACTGTTCTTATGGGAATATTCAAAAACTCTCCACGTGCTGCCAATATATCTTCTGACTTTATTCCACGAGAAATAAGGGCATCTTCAAGCGATGTTCCAGCAGAAATCTGTCTGCGGACATCGCGGACGTCGTCTTTGCTGATGATATTTTTTTGAAAAAGTATATCTATAACGCTCATACATGTTTTGTGATCAGAAACTACTTCTTAACACCAGTCGGTTTGGCTAGGGCTGCCGATAAAGTAGCCGGTGGTGGAGTTTCTACTGCTGACGAAGAAAATGGGCTGGGGACATTTGGGACTGGAGCAAAAGGATTCGGACGAATCATGCTACCAGTCGGAATTTGTTGAACAATATCATTCAAAGAAAGGAACAACTCGCTCTGGAAAAATTCTGAATGAATCTTTATATTATTTATCTGGTTCAATAGAGCCAACTGATCAGCACCCACAGCAGCTTGATCTGCAGCTGTTTGTGTTAGTAGCGAATCTGAACTCGGAGAGGACTGACCACCTGTCGTCATGAAATAATAACCCGCTCCGATGATGACAACGATGACAATGATAATTGTGGTTATTGTAGATTTGCTCATGTTTATTGTTTCAACCAATAAGTATTAACCTCAACACTAAAATCATAAACTCCACTATCGTTGGCCTTCATGCTGAGCTTGGTAATGTCCA
Organism: uncultured bacterium; assembly: GCA_903870235.1. Lineage (GTDB taxonomy): Bacteria > Patescibacteriota > Minisyncoccia > Phycocordibacterales > PALSA-1337 > C7867-002. The sequence goes on along the minus strand of CAIQCA010000073.1, from coordinate 1,311 downwards.
TGACGCGTAAGCTTTTTTCCAAATCCTGCATAAAACTTATAAATTTGTCATACTGTGCCGTAGCATCAAACGTAAGCTTAACTTTTGCCAAAGACATGGTCGGCAAAAGGTTTAATTGGCTTGAACTAGCCGTAACCAAGGTACTAGGTGCACCAGACGCTGTGTCTGATATAACATCCGCTCTTATGTTTTTTAGAGCAAAACCACTACGATTGGCTAACTTGGTAACGTCTACGATAAGGTGAATATTGTCTATAGAGCTAGGTATCATCGAATCTAGCCTGTTTCTCTCGTCCAAAGAAATGTTGTTGTAATCTTTTTGAACAGAATCGCGGATAGAACGGAGAGTCATGGAGTTAGCTATAGCCGTTGTGTATTGATCATTAACCGCAATGATACTTTTGTCTGTATCTATTTGCCCTTGCGTATACGTAAAATATATAGCGACTGCTATAACGATAAGTATTAATGCTGTAATGTTGCGATTCATTGTAATTATTTATTGATTACTGGTCGTAGCCTCTGAAGTCGTAGCTCCTGAAACAGTACCTGCCGGCAACTGAAACGCGTTTTTATATAACATACTCTTTGGTTCAATATCAGCAGAAAGTTCAAAAGAAATTGTAGAATTTGCATTTTGCACAGGATTCTGGATAATTGGATTAAAAATATAATCCTTAACACCCAATGTTTCTAGATGTCCGAGTTGGTCAGACTGGAAAGCCAACGAATCGTAGTCTGGAGCATAACCATTGAGAGTTAATTTCATCCCTTTACTTCTATCCGCTGGTGCCTGTAAATCTAAACCGGTGAAGCGAATATTACTTGCTGTAAATGTTGAAATAACACCAAAAATTTGAGAAAACGCCACGTGATTATTTAGGAGATCAGACGCTAGATCTATCTTTGTGGCCTCCTTTTTTAGGTCAACAATAAGCTGAAGATTGACATTACTTTTCAAATCATCAAGGTTCTTTTTGTATTCATTTTGCTGAGAGTTGAGGAAAACTTGCCAACCATAAGCACCTCCGGCTGCCAATACAGAAAGTATAAAGACCACAACACCAACCATTAACACTATGCTAGTAGTTTGATGCGCAATAGAAGGAGAAGCCGAGGATGATGAGGCTCCAGCCTGTGTCAGTGGTTTCTTCGGTATAAAAGAAGTTTGAAACTTTGTTTCCATATATTCACCTTATATTATAGCAAAGTTATACCTATTTGGGGCCGAACAGACCATGTGAATAAGTATACTATCCAAATAACACACAAGTCTCCAACCTATTCCAATTCTGATAGCCTTCTTAAGGC
>CAIQCA010000072.1 GCA_903870235.1 uncultured bacterium | reverse complement strand
CCGCAGTAGATATAAATAATAAAACTTATATCATCTATAGGGGTGCTTCTTCTTCCAATGTTTCAGTTCTCGGTTTCGCGGTTAGTAGTGACGGATTTACTATAGACGAACGGCTAGATAAGCCGATATATTTTCCACGTGCGGACTTTGAATACAGGCCTGGTTCAAACGCCAACTATGGCTGTGAAGACCCACGAATTGTCATTATAGGAGATAAGCTTTATATGACCTATACGGCCTATGATGGTGTGACTCCTAGAGTGGCTGTAAGTTTCATAACCATTCATGATTTTATAGATAGACGTTGGAGTGCTTGGTCCATGCCAAGAGTGATAACTCCCGCCAATATTCCAAATAAGGACGCAGTTATTTTGCCTCAGGCAATAGATGGAAAATATTTAGTTATCCATAGAGTCAATGATAGTATTTGTGCGGATTATATTACTTCTCTGGATTTCGCAAAAGAAGAAATAAAAAGATGTATAGAAATCTTGAATCCACGTCCAGGGATGTGGGACGGTGTCAAAGTTGGTATCGCTGGACCTCCAGTAAAGACAAAACAAGGTTGGCTTCTTCTGTACCATGGAGTTTCTAGAAGCAAAAAATATCGTGTTGGTGCAGTCTTGTTGGACCTGAAAGATCCAACCATGGTGAAAGCCAGGACAGCTGTACCAGTTTTTGAGCCGGAGGAAAGCTATGAAAAAAACGGTCTTGTACCAAATATAGTATTTCCTTGTAGTTTGATTGTTAGAAAAAACACCGTCTATATATATTATGGAGCCGCTGATAGTGTTATCGGTGTAGCTACGATAAGTCTGGAAGATTTGTTAAATAAATTGCGAACGTAAACAAAATAGCTTTTGTAATATTACCCTCATACGATGAATCAACAAAAAGAACTTATAATATTCGATTTAGATGGCACGCTCGCGGCCAGCAAATCCGTTTTAGATGATGAGATGGCCAAGTTAATAATATTTCTTTTGGCCAAAAAGAAGGTGGCGGTTATCTCCGGCGGTGGCTATCCTCAATTTCAAACTCAATTTTTAAGTAAATTACCGATCGAAGGGCAGAGATTCACGAATTTGTTTTTATTACCAACTTCTGGAACAAGATTATACGTTTGGCGTGGCGAATGGCATGAGCAGTATGCGGAAAACATTGCTGAGAATGACAGAAAAAATATTATAGAAAAATTGAACATGGCTCTTTCTATAGTAAAATTCGAAAAGCCAGAAAAAACATATGGACCGCTTATTGAAGATCGTGGATCTCAAATAACATTTTCTGGCTTGGGACAAGAGGCACCATTAGATTTGAAGGAAGCATGGGATCCCACTAGAGAGAAACGACAGCAAATAGCGGAAATCTTAAAAGAGAAGCTACCGAGATTTGATGTACGTGTCGGTGGCTCAACATCTGTTGATATAACCATGAAAGGTGTCAACAAAGCTTACGGAATTCGTAAATTGGAAGAATTTTTGCATATGCCCCTCGATCATATGATTTTTATCGGTGATACTCTTTTCCATGGTGGAAACGACTATCCGGCAAAATCCACCGGAATTGACTGTATGCAGGTAAGTGGTCCGGAAGAGACCAAGAAAATCATTGCTGGAATGATTGGGGAGTAAAAATGACTGAAATACGTTAGTTTTCCACACATGTCATAGTGAGCGAGGTGTTTATATGTGTTATAATTTAAGCACTTAATCCACACATGTGATCAAGTTTTATTAATAAGCTTATTCTTAATTTAACATATATGATGAAAAAAATGCGCGCCAATGCTAACTCACGAGGTTTCACTCTTTTGGAAATCTTGCTTGTTGTAGCCATTATCGCGATCTTGGCAGGTATCGTTATCGTCGCTATAAACCCAGCTAAACAACTTGGTGATGCTAGAAACGCACAAAGAAGGGCAGATGTGGCTACAATCTTGAGTGCGGTTTATCAGTATGTTATCGATAACAATGGCACTATTCCAAATGCAATACCGATAGACAGTACCAACCACTATGTTTCAGCTTCGACTACTTGTGCTGTGATAGCTGCTACAGCAACCAATGAAATTTGTAAGTCTAGTGCTACTACTTGCTCCGGTTTCGCTGCTCTTGGTGGTTATGTAGCTACTTCTACTCAAGGTGGGGTGTCTTATGTTACGTCAATGCCGACTGATCCTTCAGCGACTTCGACTGGAACTGGTACTGGATATTTTATCGCAAAACTCTCATTGAGTAACAGTCGCGTCCTTGTCTGTGCACCTCTTACAGAAAATGTCACTTCCGGTGGTAATGTTGACGGTGATATCGGCGTCTCTAGATAATATTTTGACAAATGTCACTCTCATATGATCGAGAAAAGCTAAAGGAATTACTTGTTTCCAAAGGTCATATAGATGAGCTTCGCTTTAAGGCGGCCGCTGAAGATGCTGATAAACTCAATCAATCAGTAGAAATATCTTTGGTTGAACGTGGAGAAATCCAGGATCGTGATCTGGGAGAACTTATTGCTAGAGAATACGGTGTACCATTTGTAGATATCAATGAGCAAGGAGTTGATAACGAGGCTTTTGAAATTCTGCCCGAGGTTGTGGCGCGTTCTCAGGGTGCTGTTATCTTTGCTAAAGAAGGTGCTGACATAAGCCTAGCTATTATTGACCCCAATAATATTGAGTTTATCGATTCGTTGGTAAAGATCAATAAAGGAAAAGTTGTAGTTTACTATGCTACACCTTTTGGTATGCGCGAAGCATTCAAAAATTACAAAGACAATATATATAAGACTGTTAAGGACCTTATCGAAGATTATGAGGTGAACAAGAACGAAAGCAGTCCAGTGGCTCTAGTTGAGCGTCTTCTGGACTATGCCTATGAGAACTACGCGTCGGATATACACTTGGAACCGGCTTACGATGGGTTTGTTTCTGTGCGTTTCCGTATCGACGGTACTTTGTATGAAGTTTCCAAATACCCGATGGACATGCATCGCCCAGTAGTGTCGAGAATAAAGATTATGTCTCACTTGCGTACAGATGAGCAAGACGCCACACAGGACGGTCGTTTCGATTATACGAAAGATAAAGTTAAGTTCGATGTGCGTGTCTCTATCTTGCCGATCACTCATGGGGAAAATATCGTGATGCGTATCCTCTCGGAGAAATCCAGGAAGATGGCTCTAGAAGACCTCGGACTTCTCGACGAAGATTTGGAGAAGGTTAAGCGCGCTATAGATAAACCTTACGGTATGATCATTGTGGTTGGACCTACTGGTGCTGGTAAGACCACCACACTTTATTCGATCATGCTGGTGTTGAACCAGCTGCCGATAAACATCGTCACCATCGAAGATCCAGTAGAATATAGTGTAACGAAGGTTCAGCAGATTCAGGTAAATGCCAAAAAGAATATTACTTTTGCTAACGGTCTACGCGAGATCGTTCGTCAGGACCCGGACGTGATCATGGTCGGAGAAATCCGTGACAATGAAACAGCTTCAATCGCTATCAATGCTTCTATGACTGGTCACATGCTTTTGTCGACCATGCACTCCAACGATGCTGCTACTATTTTCCCGCGTCTCACAGAGATGGGTGTGGAACCTTTCTTGGTGGCGTCTTCTGTCAACGTGATTATCTCTCAGAGATTGGTACGCAAGATTTGTTCTTATTGCAAGATTTTGTATCCACCACATCCAGAAAACTTGTCGGAGATAAAAAGGATCAAAGATGAACCAGAGTTCAAGACCTTGATGACCAGACATTTCCCGGGCCAACGCATAGAAGATTTGAAACTATATAAAGGTACTGGATGTAAAAACTGCAATCACACTGGTTATCTTGGCCGTATGGGTATATTTGAAGTTATGGAAATTGATGACGATATACGTGACCTTGTGATCAAGAAATCATCAGCTTCCTCTATAGAGGCAAAAGCTGCAGGAAATGGTATGATTACTATGTTCTACAATGGTGTCGGTCTAGTTTTCAAAGGTTTAACTACCTTCGAAGAAATACTAGGTCTTACGAACTAATGTCGCTTCACCGTTAAGAATGTTTTCTTACGATGACCTTTAAGTCAACCCTACAACTAGAAGATCAGGTTGAGTTTGCAAAAAACTTGTCTGTGCTTTTGCGTGGAGGCGTGTCTATCGACGAAGCCATCATTTCTCTAGCCAATCAGGCTCGATCCAAAAATCTCAAAAAGACACTCATGGATATTAGTGGTCACCTTGCCAAAGGAGTATCGTTGTATACCGCCATGGCCAACAGTAACAGTATGTTCGGAAAAGTTGTCACTAGCTTGGTACGTGCCGGTGAAGTTTCGGGTTCATTACCAGAAAATTTGGATTTCTTGGCCGACTGGCTTAGTCGTGATAGTAACCTACGTAAAGAAATCAGTTCAGTGACTTTGTATCCGAAGTTGGTTATCGGCGCAACAGGCATCCTTGGCGGTGGACTATCAGTATTTATCTTGCCGAAGCTGGTACCAATGTTCACAAGTCTACACGTCCAGCTACCGTGGATAACAGAATTTATTTTGAATGCCTCTGTGTTTTTACAAGTATACTGGCCAGCGGTTATATTGGGTTTGATCGTGCTATACATTTTCTTCCAAGTACTCAAACGATTGGCATTGGTAAAATCAGTCATGGACAGATTCCTTATGCACGCACCTCTGGCTGGTGACATGATCCGTGATTACCAATTGGCTCTTTTCAGTCAACTCATGGCCACACTTTTGAAATCTGGACTCACAGTAGATGAGTCTCTGGAGATTGCCTTTGTTGGTACAGGGAATTCATATTATAAGAAAGCTTTGATGGACATCAGAGCCAGATTGCTAAACGGAGTTTCTGTAACGGAAACTGTGAAATTGTATCCAATCCTGTATCCTTCCAACTTTGTTAACCTTTTGTCTGTCGGTGAGAATTCTGGGTCTTTACAAGAATCATTCGCCAATTTGGCTGATTATTATTCAAAAGAGATAAACATCAAGACCAAACGCTTGCCGGTTGTTATCGAGCCAGTCCTCCTGGTGCTTATCGGTGTTGCTGTGGCAACGTTGGCTCTAGCTATCATCTTGCCGATCTATAAACTCACTGGAAGCATAAACTAGTTATAGATGTAGCCATAGTTTATGTTATAATTCATTTATTATGAATCCTGGCTTTTCCCGCAGAGGTTTTACTATCCTAGAGGTGATAATAGTTTTGGCTGTGATCATGGTCGTGTCGCTCGTAACAGCACCTCTCGGATTGCAGTTTTACAATGGTCAGACTATTGCAGGTATACAAGGCCAAATCGGCGACACTCTCACACGCGCGCGTAGCCAGTCAGTCGCACAAAAGGGAGATGATCAATATGGAATTTGTTTGAACCAAAACGGTATTTATACACAGACTTTTGTTTTGTACAAAGGTGCAGCTGGTGCGGCATGTTCGTCTCACAACACTTCATACGATGAATCCTACCAAGTCTTAGGAAATACGATAGTCTATTTGCCAGCCTCCTCCACGGAAATAAGTTTTGCTAAGCATACTGGTAAACCGACAGCGACAGGTACAGTATCGATAATCTGGAATGGGCTTATGAGGACTTTGACGGTTGATAGTTTTGGCACCATCGTGCAAAATTAAATGAAAATGTTGATATCTGAAATTTATATGCACAAATCAAATAAAAACAACTCCGCCGGAAAAAATAGTATTGTAAGGGAAAATAATATGCGCGGTTTCAGTCTGATGGAATTGGTTTTGGCTATTGCCATATTTTCTATCGGTTCTATCGTCGCGGGAAAGATGTTGATCGATGCCAACACGTCTACTCGATCTGATCTAGATAAGTCGGAAGCTATCTTGATTGCGCGAGAGGGAATCGAAGCTGTGACATCTATTCGTGATTCTGGATTTTCAAATCTGATAATTTCCGGCGCACACGGACTTGCATCTGGTCCTGGTGGTTTCGGTTGGGTCTTTGCCGCCTCAACTTCCGATATTGTTGACGTAAAATTTTTCCGATCTATCACTATCACACTAAATCCGTCCAGTAATTTTACTAGTACATCGACCGCCATAGCGACCAGCACGGTTTCTTGGATGAATGCGCGCAGTGTAAATGAAGTAGTAACTTTGACGACTGTTTTAACTAATTGGCGTCAGCCTGGACCATAGAGTATGTATGTCTTGCGTTATGACATAGCTAGATTAATTTTTGAATTACAGTTATCATAAAGGAATAAAAATATGGATACTATCCCACCAGAGAAAAATATAAAAAATAAAATAATCCTGATTGCCATTATTGTGATTGTAGTCATCGTTGCCATAATTGTCGTGGTCAAGATCCGTCAGAAATCTTCCGTTGTCACATCCACCATGCAAGTCATCCCGGCTGGTGTGTCCGCCTTCGATGTAGATTTGAGTAAGATAGATTTCAATGCGCCTGTAGATCCGGCAAGTTCTAGCGATATTTCAGCCACCGAAAAGAAGGCCATATATATAGCATTACTTTCTGGATATAAGATCATGGCTTCAAAGGACGTAAAAGCTATCAGAGCATATATGACAGCCAAAGCAAGTTCACTAGCCGAAAAAACACTTGTTACCAATAAGACCGATGCAGATTTGATTTCTTTGTCACAGCATATGCTCCAGACTATGGTTATGCCTACACCAGACCAAATGTTGATGCCAAGCTCTGTTTGGATCAAGGATGCCAATAGTGTGATTATCATATATTCTGATAGAAACACGGGAACAACTACCAAAAAAGTTGTAAATATAAATGGTCAGTGGTATTGACGCATAGACTATCCCCACGCTCAATATTTTCGCTACTATTTTCGACGCTTTTTGCTATAATACGGTGGTGTTTAAAGCTCAAAAAACACAGAATAGTGGCTTTACTCTAATCGAAGTTGTCATCTATGTGGCTATTTTAGCCATTATCTTGTCTTTTATTGGAGGATTCATATTCAATGGTGTTAACAGTAGTAGTAAGATACAAGCTTGGCAGGAAGTAAATGACAATGGAAGATTTATTACCAACAAAGTTTTGGAAGCAGTACAAAGTTCGAATGGAGTAAATTAGAGTGTGACGTTTTCAAGAAAATGAATTTCTTCAAATCATTCAAAATAAAATCTGCACTGAAACCACTTTTATTTTTTATTTTGTTTTTCGTATCTTTAACTGTTTTTTCTAAAAATACTTTTGCTGCCAGATATTGGGTTGGTCCGGCCAACGGTAGCACGAACTCCGCAGCCAACTGGTCAGCGAATACTGGTGGTGCAGGAGGCGCGGGAATACCTACGGCAGCCGATGCAGTTATTTTTGATGGTGGCGGAAACACAAATGCAAAGATAGATGCTCCTTTCACTGCCGCGTCATTGTCGGTGACCTCTGGATATTCTGGAACGATCACTCTGTCGTCGACTATGAATTTTCCGACCAGTAGTGCCTTCATCTCTATTCTAGGTGGAACATTTACAGGAAATGGAACGACGACTTTGACCAACACATGGAATGGTGGCTTAACCTGTACGGGTACATTTCCTGGAGTAGTGTCGACTATAGTCACTGGTTCACAAGCATATACGTTCACTATCAATAGCGGTTGTACTATCCATACTGGAGCAGGTTTTACTACTAGTGGAACCTTTATTAACAACGGAACTATTATTATAGATTCCGGGCTTTGGACCCAGGGTCGTGGAGACTTCACTAATAACGGCACAGTTACCGACAACGGTAGTGGTATTACTACAAATAGTTATACAAGTTTCATAAACAATGTCGGTGCCAATTTTACTCTTGCTGCCGGTACGTGGACGATTTTTGCTGGTAACCTCTTGAACTACGGTACTATAAATAACCATGGAACTGTTTGGAACATGAGTGGCGGTGCCTACAATTTTACAAACTATGCTGGCGGCGTGATAACTTACGATGGCACTGCAGCCGCACTAAATTTTTCAAACGGCACTATCGCAACTATAGCTGGAACGTTCAACTTCTCAGGTACTACAAATCAGGGTTCGGGTACTACTACTTGTACAGGTGTATATCCTGGAACTGTCGTGATCAATACTGGTTCATACGCGAATATTTTTACACTTGATTATGGCTGTACTATACACCTCGGGGCTAGTCCAACCACAAGTGGTTCTGTTATAAATAATGGAACCGTGGTCGTAGATTCTGGTTTGTGGACCATGGGAAGCCAGTCATCATTTTTCACTAACAACGGTATAGTCACAGATAATGGTAGTGGCATCACCAATCCTCTATATTACACCATCACAAACAATGTCGGAGCCACATTTACTCTTGCTGGTGGTACTTGGACTGAGGTTTCAGGTTCTATCCTCAACTATGGCACGATAAATCATAATGGAACGACGTGGAATCTTGGTAGTGGAGGCTATGCCTTCACAAACTATTCAGGTGGTGTGATAAATTTCACAGCTTCCAATGCCACCATATCAGAAGGTTCAACAAACGTAATAACACAAAATGGTACTTTCAATTTCACCGGTACCACGACATACACTGGTGCTGGTAATGGTGGAAGTACTTCCATCGCATGTACCGGTACATATCCAGGTGTCTTGGTTGTTAGTTTGGGCTCAAATACATACTCATTTAATATAGGTTCCGGCTGTACTGTAAACTTCGGCGCTAATCCTAGCATTGTCGGTATACTAACGAACAACGGAACGATGGGTGTTACTTCAGGAACATTGTCTATAAATGGTAGCGCCGTATTTACAAATAATGGCACAGTCAATAACAACGGAACCGCGTGGTCGGTCAATGGTATTACCAATAATGTTGGAGCGGTGATCAATTCTCCAAACCTCGTCGGAACTACCACTCTTTCTTCGAACCTCATAAACTCCGGTACTATAAACTGGGGTACCGGTGCGACACTTAGTATTGCTGGCAACCTCACGAACAATGTTGGCGCGACATTGAATTATTCTGGTGCGTTGTTGGTCATCGGCGGTAGCTTCACCCAAAGCGGAACCTTTAGTGGGATGACTGGAGTGACGATATTTACGGGGAATGTCAGTGGTGTTGGGCTCACTTGTGCCAGTAACTTTCCTGGAACAGTTAGGGCCACGATGTCTGGTGTGATTGGTGCTTTCACTATTTCGACTAACTGTTCCGTGACTGTGGACACTTCTGTGCCGTGGACTTTTGGTGGTATCGCTAGTGTCGGCTTTGTGAACAATGGAATAATGACCGTTCCAGCAGGACAGACATGGAATATAGGTGTCCCAACTTACACCATCGTTAATACTAACAACGGTACGATAAATAATTATGGTACAGGATGGTCATTCGGAAATAGAAACAGCTTTACTAACTCTTCTTCTGGTGTTGTTAATTATTCTGGCACAACTTTGTCTATCGGTGGCAGCTTCACGCAAAGCGGTACGTTTAATCTTTCTGGTATAACAGTGATTTTCAATACCTCTTCTGAAATCACAACACTGACTTGTTCTGGAAGTCTTGGAGGTCTAGTTAGGGTCGCAGATACTCTTTCCGCTGGCGCCTTTACTGTATCCTCAGGATGTTCCATAGTCGTTGATACCTCCGCTCCATGGGCTGTTGGTGGTATCGCTAGTGTCGGCTTTGTGAACAATGGAATAATGACCGTTCCAGCAGGACAGACATGGATAGTTAACACGGCAACGTACGCAACGACGAATACAAACAATGGCACCATCACACACAACGGTTCTGGTTGGACCTTTGGAAACAACGTGTCTTTTGTGAACTCCGCGGGAGCTACTACTACTTATACTGGAGTGACAATATATGCCGGTGGTGGCTTTACGCAAAATGGTACATTTGATACCACGGGAAAAACTTTGATCTTCAATGGCAACGTTGCTCAAACCTTCGCGTGTACCGGTACTTTTCCAGGCAGCCTTCAGTTAAGCATGGCAGCTAACTATGTTTTCACTCTCGCTTCCGGCTGTAATACGTTTGGTGGAAACTTTATTACTTCTACTGGTGCTAGCGGTATAGTGACTCCTCCTGCTGGTGTGACAACTTTGTCTATCGCTGGGAATGTGGTCCTCGGATCAACTGGTGCATTTGGTAATGCAAATACGACACTTGCTCTCACTGGTGCCGGAAAGTCACTGACTTTGAACGGCTCAGCTATCAATGGTATCGCTGGCGTTACATATGGTGCAGCTGGACAATCATTTAACTATATAAGTGGTACGTATTTTGCTAGTCCAACTTTTGGTGCAAATGTGACTAGTGTAAATCTTTTAGGTGGTACGTTTGCAAGCAATGCCACATTTACCGGAGCTGGTCAGACTTTGTTTGGTGTTTCCACTTCTACTCTAACCGGTAATATTACATTTAGTGGTACCGGCACAGCGTGGATAAACCTAGGTGGCACCGCTACAGCTGGTACTACTACTATCGGTCAGAGTGCAGATCTTACTGGTAACAGCACTTTCTATAACCTCACAGTTAATGCTGGCCAGACGCTCGACACTTCTCCGGATGGTGGAACAACGGCATACAGCCTCACGATAAACAATTATCTACTCAATCTTGGAACTATTTTGTTCCGTTCTAACACAACGATTTTCAATGACACGAACCTCAACATGACCAGAACTTTGGGTAGCACGGTATTCAACAATGTGGTCTTGACCTCAGCAGACACAGCCAGCTACGCATCTACGTTTAATGGTGGACTGAATTATGTTGGTTCGCTTATCGTGCAGACCACAGCTGGTGGTGGTGCATTTACACATACTTGGAATATCGCTTCAACGACTTCTTATACGGTGCCAGGGAATATTTCTATCATAAAAGGTGGTACGGCCACACCAGTTCTCAGCACGGCAACGGCCACGACATGGAACTTGGTTGGTGCCAACTCATCTTTTATTCAAACCAACGGTACGTTCACTCCAACCCTTTTGAACTTCAATGGATCTGGTATCACGAACTATTCGAACACGTATGTACCAGTGGCCGGAACTACAACCGTGAATCAGACAACAGGTGGTGTCATCTTGAATAGTAACTCTACTTTCTACAACCTTGTCATCAATTCTGGAAATGTATTCAACACCATGACCTCGACTTCATACGGTCCTTCGACTGGTATGATCGCTAACTGGAAACTTGATGAAGCTACGACGACCGCGATTGATAGTTCAGGGAATAGTAATATTGGTACGTTTTTGTCAGGATATACTGCTGCTGCATCTTGTCCCACTATCACATACATTCCCGGTGCTGCATCTATCAGTATTCCATACCTAGCACAGAACGGCATCACAGTTGCTGACTCACCATCGTTAAATATCACTGGCGCATATACTCTCTCATTGTGGTACAAAAATAACGGTGTAGCACCACCAGTTAACCTACTTTTATTACAACGACAACCAAGCGCCAAGGGATATGCTTTGTATTACACAACTACCGGTAAGTTTGGAATGGGTAATGATTCTGGAAATATATTATCTAACGCAACCTATACCGATAATGCTTGGCATCACATCGTAGGAACATGGGATGGAGTATCCGGCTTCGGTCACTACACTTTGTATGTAGACGGTGTTGCAGTTACTACAAGTACGGCAGGAACATTTACTGCCCCTATTTCTGGTACACAGACTCTTACTTTCGCAGACCCAGAAAACACTACGGCCGGATCCTTAATGCAAGACGTCAGAGTTTACAATCGTGCTTTGTCGAGTGGTGAGGTGGCCACTTTGGCGACAGGGGTACAAGGTGCAGTAGACTCCGCCTTAGTTGGGTGGTGGAAACTTAACAATTCACCCCAAGCAGTGGACGCAACCGGCTTAAGTGGTAATGGTAGTTGGGTTGGTAATCCAGTTCCTACGTCGTCAGTACCTTCGGCGATAACTTTTTCGGATCCGAATGCGCTGACGTTTAATGGGAGTAGTCAGTATGTAAGACCAGGAAATTTATTTAATTTTAACAGCACGGGAACTTTTTCTACTTCAGCTTGGATAAAGGCGTCCAGTACGTTGGGAACATACAGTATTATTAATGATTCGTGGATACAATCACCGCAAGCTGGATGGGCTTTTTATGTTGAAACAACTGCAAACAAATTGAAATTCTACGGCTCGACTGATAGTGGGCACTATAGCTATTTTATCGGAACAAGGGGACTAACCGATAATGCTTGGCATCATGTATCTATGGTGTATGTTAACAAAATGGTTTCATTTTATATAGACGGTGTTTTGGATAGCTCTGGTAGTCTTATCCCAAATGGTAATGGTATTGGAAACGGAACAATGTCCACGGCTACTTATGGAAGTGTAATAGGGGCAAATTATAATACAAACAATTCTACGTTTACAAGTTACTTCGCTGGCTCCATAGACGATGTCCGTATCTACAACCGTGCCTTAACCTCTGGTGAAATCTCAGCTCTCGCCGCTGGTACGAGTACTCCTACTGTCGTCAACGCTCCTTATCCTCTGACTGTAACCAACAATTTGATCAATAGTGGAACCTTTACGGCCAGCTCATCGCCAGTGATTGCCGGTAACCTTATCTTGAACGGAGGTACATTCAATGCGGGTCTCTCCACAACTGTCACCAGTAACTTCACTAGCTCGTCTACATATATAGGTGGAAATGGAACATTGTCTGTGGCTGGTGCACTTACCAACTCGGGTACCTTCACTGGTGGTACTAACAATATTACTGTAGGTGGGGCATTCACGTTGGCTGGCGGTACATTTACATCTACTTCTGCAAACTTGAACATAGTAGGTAACTGGACACACACGGCCGGTGGAGTATTTAACCACAATAATGGAACTGTTATAGCGACTGGTGCGGCGGCTACTTGGACTGCTAGTTCCACGGATACCTTCTATAACCTGGTTATCTCCAAGACCACTGCGGTTGCTTTGACTGTGGCCAACAGCAACACCTTGATCGTTACAGGGAACTTGGCCCTTAACGACGGCATGATCTCCCAGACTACTATACCTACAACCGGCACAATAAATGTGCAGGGAACTATGTCGAATACGCCTTTGTTTGATGGTGGTACTGGACAGATTGTGATCACTGGAGCAAACACCAGAACAATGACTCTCTCTGGTCTCGGCGCTACATTACCGAACCTGACTTTGAACTCAGCTGGAGCAACAGTCAATGGCCCGGTAACCGGCGCTCTTACTTTTGCCGCTGGTTCTACCACTATGGTTCAAGCTGGAACATTCCAAGGAGCGGCGACGAGTACAGCAAAGGTGGTTAGGACTTATACGACCGGAACTGGCCCGTATTCTATTGCAGTTGGAGATTTCAATGGCGATGGAAAACAAGATTTTGTCGTAGCCAATAGTTCATCAAGCACCATGTCTGTGTTTATGAATAATGGTGATGGTACGTTTGCTTCAAAGGTTGATTATGCGACAGGATCATTTCCTATGTCAGTTACGGCTGGAGATTTTGACGGTGATGGAAAACCTGATTTAGCTGTGGTCAGACAGTCGACAAATATCCTTTCTATTTACAAAAATAATGGTGACGGAACTTTCGCTACAAACGTTGACTATCCTACAGCCGGGACTCCTAAAACAGTAGTTCCAGTAGATATCAATGGTGACGGAAAATTAGATCTAATCGTCGCAAATAGTGGTGCGGCATCAGTTTCAGTTTTTCTAAACAACGGTAGCGGTACTTTTGCTCCTAAGACTGATTACACTACTGGGTCAAATCCATACGCGATTGCGGTTGGAGATTTCAATGGTGATGGAAAACTAGATTTGGCCCTGCCTAACTATATGTCCAATACAGTTTCAATATTATTGAACAATGGTGATGGTACTTTTGCTTCAAAGGTTGATTATGCGACAGGCTCTGCCCCTTTCTCTATTGTGACTAATGATTTCAATGGCGATGGAAAGTTAGATTTGGCAGTACCTAACAATAGTTCAGCCACCGTCTCAATCTTCCTGAACAATGGTAATGGAACATTTGCTACAAAAGTTGATTATACTACAGGAACAAATCCATCCTTTGTCTCATCTGTTGACCTCAATGGTGATGGTAAAGCAGATTTGGCCGTAACCAATAGTGGCTCGGCTACAGTATCTATATTTACAAACAATGGTAATGGAACATTTGCCCCTAAGCTGGATTTTGCAACTCTATCAGGTCCGGCTGCAGTTGTGAGTTCTGATTTCAATAATGATGGTAAGCCTGACCTAGTTATAGCTAATTCTGGAGCAGTTTATGCTTCAGTCTACCTAAACAACGGTGATGGCACCTTCGGTAATCTTCTACCAAGCTTAACTATTCCAGCACTTACTGTTTCGGGGGGAGCCTTCAATGGTGGTGGAACTGGTATATCTCTTACTGGTACCTACACTCAAAACGGGGGATCATTCAATGGTGGTACAAACAACATCACCATGTCTGGTGCTATCAACTTGACTGGTGGTACCATGACTTCTACGAGTGGTAATCTCATTATCCCTGGTAACTATTCTCATACAGTTGCCGGCACCTTCAATCATAACAATGGAACAGTTATAGCTACTGGTGCGGCCGCTACTTGGACAGTCAACACCTCAGAATCTTTCTATAACTTAGTTATTTCAAAAACTACTGCCGTTGCTTTGACTGTGGCCAACAGTAACACCTTGGTTGTAAACGGAAACCTCTCTCTTGTCGATGGTCTAGTCTCTCAGGCCACCGTACCGGCTGCTGGTACTATCAGTGTTGCTGGAACTATGTCCAACACACCACTTTTCGATGGTGGTACAGGACAGATAGTTGTGTCTGGGGCGGGAACTAGGAGTATGAAGTTGGCTGGTGGTGGAGCAATACTGCCAATGCTGACATTAAATGGGGCGAATGCAACAGTGAACGGTCCAACAACTGGGGCTCTAACTTTTGCTGCTGGTACTACCACTATAACAGCTGGTACATTCCAAGGTACGGCTTCTTCTACAGTGAAATCTATTTATAATTATGCGGCCGGCTCTAATCCTCGTATGGTTGCCGGTGGTGATTTTAATGCAGACGGAAAATTGGATTTGGTTGTCGCAAACGGTGCATCTGATACGGTTTCCGTATATTTGAATAATGGTGATGGTACATTTGCTACTAAAGTTGACTATTCTACAGGTTCCAATCCTTATTCAGTTGTAACAGGTGACTTCAATAGTG
>CAIQCA010000071.1 GCA_903870235.1 uncultured bacterium | reverse complement strand
GGAAAAATAATTTACGGTTCATTGTAACAAGCAGGAGACCTCACCGTCAAGAAGAATTGAAACATTAACGAAACCACTCTTTTATTATACCGAGTATAATGGTGGTAACGAGTAGCATTAGCAATGCCCAGCTTGAAAAAGAAACCTTCGGCGCAGAGGCCTTCCCTGCACCTCCTGCATGACACCCCGAGCAACCGGCGCAGCTACCGCAAGTTCCATTAGCCGCACTAAACTGGCAAGATTGACAATCCGGACTTTTTTCCCTTGATTCGTTATTTAGTTTCTGATCACGATTAATTTCCATGCTATTATTATAACCCGGATTCCACGTGAAAAGAATTTTTGCGCAAAACTGGTCTATTTCAGGAAATATTTGGATGTTCACAGTAACATTTTACCATTGTGCTCACCTCGCTTCCAGCAAGATTCGTAAATTCAAACGATTGGCATCCTATTTCGTTATCGTTGCCGGTAAAATCGGACACGAAATAACCCTTTCGCCACAACAAGCGCAAATCCGTGACGATTTTAGTTCTTGCTACAGTGCGCATCGCTGGAACACTTCTTTGTAGGGATAGTCAAACGCCAGCTTCATAATCGTACTTCTTGCCGTCCTGATGATTCTCCCGGCAACGAACAGGTATTTGAGTCTGAACGTTTTAATCTGTTGCCGATATTCTTGCTCCACCAGCCTGTCGAACTTAAACAGCAGGAACAGGTTATATGCCAGCATCATCAGTTGAAACACGGCTTCGTTAGCCCAAAATGATTTCAATAACAGACTGCCGACGTTCATATCGTATTTGGACTCTTTGATGTAGTTTTCGCAGTTGCCGCGTTTTTCATAAGCCCTGGCGGTTTCCTCATTCGAAAAAGCGGTATTGGTCACATAGAAGGCGTATTCATAATCATCGCCGCCTATCAGGCTCAGTTGTTTGCGTTCTTCTTCAGGCTTGAGTCGCCTTACCACAACAAACCTTCTGGGACGTTCCCATTTGTCCGGACGCATACTGATTTCGGCAATCTCTTTGTAGTTGTCATATTCTGCCCATTGTAGCGAATCTCCTCTATAAAGCTTATCAACCATGTTCCCGTATTGCTTGGCTTTGATGATATAACAGTACCCGGCTCCTTCGATGGTCTTGATAATGTTTTCGTCGAAATAGCCGCTGTCCATGCGAAAAGTGATCGTATCCACAGAATCTCTCAAATTCTCAATGATCTCTGCAATCATTTCAGCAGCACCGTTCGCGGTATAGGTATTGCCGGATCGGGTAAATCCGGTAATGAACGCCTTGAATTCATCACAGAAAGCCATTAGCGTATTGTAACAACGGTTGCCAGGCTTTTCGGGATTATATCCTTTAGCGGTGCCTTCTTGATGTCCTTCCACATTGATGACCGTGCTGTCGATGTCGATGATTATGCTTTTCAACCGGCTTTTCTCCAGCAGCTTTTTGAACAGTTTGAAATTTACGTTTCGGATCATTTGTGTGGTCATGAAACTAAACTTCCCAAGAAACCGTGAAACCGTTTCCGGCTCTTTGATATCGATGCCAAATTCCTTGACAAGCGGGTCGCTTTGCAACAGTTTTATCCTCTCCAGCTTGTCTATGCCAATAAAATTGCCACAAAGAAGAGTTTTGATATGGTTCATTTTGATTTTATCAATGCCTTTATCGGCAAAAGTAATTTCGTTTTCCAGCAGCTCGAACAATCCTTCGCTTTTGGCATGGCTAAACAGCAGCAACAGTCCGGCATTGGATGTGAGATTTTTTGCTTTGAAATCAATTTTGTTAATCATTCAAAACTTGCTCCCTACCTAAGATTCCTTGCCTCAATTTTACCATTTCCCTGATCCTCTATGGGGTAAACGGCAAAAGTTGGCATTCACCCAATGGGTGAAATTGCGCATTCTCTGGAGGGATTGATATACCTGAACTCGCAGGCGTTTCTCATTAGTTGCGCGTAGATTTAGGGTATATAATAGATCCACGATCAAGTCGCAAAATAAGGGGGGCCAACCATGAAAGAATCAATTGTTAAACGCTATTCGGGCAACCCGATATTGACAAAGAACGACGTTCCTTACTCGGTACATACCGTGCATAATGCTGGAGTGGCTAAGTATCAGGGCAAATACTATATGCTATTTCGATCTCAT
>CAIQCA010000070.1 GCA_903870235.1 uncultured bacterium | reverse complement strand
TATATCAACAGATTTGAGGAGTTGTTCAAGCAGCATCTTGGTGTTCAGTATGCTATCGCCACATCAAGTTGCACAGGCGCGCTCCATATGGGTCTCTCAGCTCTTGGTGTGGGGTTTGGCGATGAAGTTATCATGGCTGATACAAACTGGATTGCTACCGCTGCACCAATCGTTCATCTCGGTGCAAAACCGGTATTTGTCGATATCCTACCTGACAGCTGGTGCATTGATCCAGCCCTTGCAGAGGCTGCAATTACGCCACGTACTAAAGCTATAATTGCTGTTCATCTTTACGGAAACCTGTGTGAAATTGATCAACTTCTTGCTATAGGTGAAAAGCACGGTATTCCTGTGATTGAAGATGCGGCTGAAGCTATCGGCTCTGTTTATCATGGCAAGCGAGCCGGTAGTATGGGTAAATTTGGCACATTTTCCTTACATGGCACCAAAACAGTTACAACAGGTGAGGGTGGTATGTTTGTTACCAATGATGCAGAGCTCTATGAACAAGTCCTTACGTTGAGTAATCATGGTAGAGCAAGAGGACAGACCAAACAATTCTGGCCGGATATGGTTGGATTCAAGTATAAAATGTCAAACATTCAGGCTGCGATTGGATGTGCACAGATGGAACGGATTGATGATCTGATAAACCGTAAGCGGGAAATCTTTAGTTATTATTGTCAACATTTGGAAAAGTTAAGAGGTGTAACGATGAATCCAGAGCCTGATGGGATAGTGAATGGCGCATGGATGCCAACTGTTGTCTTCAACTCAGAAACAGGGGTAACTCGAGAAAGTCTACAGGATACGTTTAAACATGCAAATATAGACGCCAGAGTTTTTTTTAATCCGTTGTCAAGTTTGCCAATGTTTGAAGTAAAGCCGAGAAACTCTATTTCTTATGATATTCCTGGACGCGCTATAAACTTACCAAGTTACCATGAATTGACTAATGCTGAACAAGATCGTGTAATTGCGGTATTAAATAATTGATCTCTTGATATAACGATTCCATTCAACAAGTATATGAATGTTTCAACGCTTCCATTTAATCCAGCGTCCCCAGTTATTGTAATCTCACAACCGATGTACTTCCCTTGGGTCGGTATGCTTGAACAGGTTCGATTGAGTGATACTTTTGTTTTTTATGAAGATGTCCAATTTAGTCGCGGTGGTTTTTCGAACCGAGTCCAGATTAAGACAAACTCGGAGATAAGTTGGCTAACTGTTCCATTACAGGATTTTCATCTCGGTCAATTGATCAATGAAGTGAAGGTCAATAATCGCAGCGGGTGGCAGCGGAGCCAGAGGGATTTCCTACGCCAAACTTATGCTAAGGCACCTTATAAAAGAGAAATGTTAAAACTGGTTGATGAAGTATTTTCACGACAGTATGAAACATTAGCAGATTTATCTAAGGCTTCGACCATGGCTTTGATTCGTTATTTTGGTCTAGAGAATGGTCGTACCTTCATTGATTCAGAGTCATTGGAAATACCAGGTTATAGTACCCAACGCGTGATAGATATTTGTCTGCACCTTAATGCAAAGACATATCTTACTGGACATGGTGCCCGAAATTATTTAGAACATGAGCGTTTCGAGTCGAATAATGTTGACGTTGTTTATATTGATTATGGGTTACAACCTTATCCTCAAAATTATGGTGGATTTACACCATACGTTTCTTCGCTTGATCTTGTGGCGCAGTGCGGAAAGGACGGTGTTGATTTATTAAAAGGAAATCATATCCCTTGGCGACAATTTGTTAATTTACAAAACGAAATATAGTTCACAACGGGAGTT
>CAIQCA010000069.1 GCA_903870235.1 uncultured bacterium | reverse complement strand
CTGGCTTGAAGATGATCTGAATAGCTGCCCCTTCACCTTTTTGGTCTATCTTAGAAAATGAATTCAAAAGCGCATTGATGGGATCATGATCAAACTGATCGTAAGTCTTGATGGGAAAGATGTGATTCTTCTTTTGGTGTGCATAAGAGGCTACCGCGATTCCGTGTTCACTAAATATATTGTAATCATCTTTTCTCTCACTAACCTTAGCATCTGGAAAAACTGCCAAGATCTGTTTTTCAAATAAATTACGCTTAGTATCTGGAACCGCACAATAGAAGATAAATTCCTCACTGTGGTTGGCTACAGCTATTTCAAAAGCGAAGGTATTGTCTTCATCTTTATCATTGATGGCACACATACCAGCATAAAATTGCTCCATAGATGACAAAAGTTCCTTTAACGGCTTTGTCGAACCACCTTTTTCTGGAGTCATATTTTCTGGTACAAGAATTTCAAAAAGAGTCATCCTGAGAGATCGCCAAAGCGGATCTTTGTCCTTCAAGCCACCGATGGTAAATCCTGAACGTAAATATTGGACAAGTAATCGATGAAAATCATCATAGATATGAGGATCACCCAAACCTTCAATTATCTTCAATGTATTATAAATACCCTTTTCTTCCATGAAACCCAAAAGCTCATTCATCTTGTCATCATGTTCTTCAGGTGAAAGCTCCAAGACGATAGCTTCCATCTCTTGAGTGGGCACTACATATTTATCGTGTAAAACCTCCTCCGGTTTTAGTTCCGTATATTTCACCAATTGCTCACGAGCCACGTGTTCAACACTAGCTTCAGGAGTCTTTTCCAAAATCTCAAGCTCCCTTCGGGCAATCATACCTTTTAAATATGCTATTTCCTCGTGAGGACTGGTGAATTTTTCGTTGGGCTGACCTGTGAATTCCATGGGGTTTATTATAGCAGAAAACCCGTGTATGATTATAGTATGACAAACACAGAGATATTGGACACCGTAAGTGCACCAGCTGTAGACCAGTCTATAAAAGGGGCTGACGAGGCAGCTGCCCTGGAAATGGCTGCCAGAGAAGCCGAAATGATTAGCAAATTAGCCGAATTGATAAAAGGCCCTCCAGTCAACCATTATATGACTCGCCAACTACAATTGGCTGTGGAAAAATTCTACGACAAAAACAGTGGTGAGAAACTAGATAAATCAAAACGGGATTTGATCATGGGTAAGTGGCATGAATCAGATTTATCCAAAAAATGGAAGGAATTGGTGTTTGATCCAAGATTCAAGACACACAAAAAGTTCCAAAGCAGTTATGCCAACGTTACTCTAGACGATTTGGAGATATTTACAGCTACTGGAAATCTGCCGGCAGAAGAATAGGATTACTCACTAGCCCACTTCTTATTCTTTTCTTCGCGATTTACAAACCAAGCATCATCAGCGTCAAACCACCAAGAATCAGGGTGAGTCTTTATCAAAACCTTGACCAGTTTTTGAGCAGCATCTGTTTTTAGACGTTTAGCGGCGATATCTATCCATTCTTTCGCTTTGGTATTTCCCTTGACTTCCTCACCACGTAGAGTAGCGATCCATTCAAGTTGATCGGCATCTTTAACCAATTTCGCTTCAAGAGTTACTTTGGCCTGCTCTTCTGTAAATAATTCCAATATCTCTCCACCAAAAGGAACACTCTTTGCAATATCGGCTACAGCCTGTGCCTCCGCCAAACGACCGTAACGCTGATGAACATAATTATGATCAGATGTTCTACCCTCCCCTATATCATGGAACAAAGCCATAAGCACAACTTTTTTCTTGTCGACTTTAGGTTCCAAATGTGCCAAAGCATAGGCAATCATGGCTGTATGGAAAAGGTGTTCAGCAATCGACTGACTACCACTTCCCAGAAACCATAAACCTGAACGAGGAGTTCTACTATGTATGCTCGTTTCATACACAAAATCTGTGATCTGATCATACACATCCTTTTTCTTCTTGTTATTTGCCATATTTTTATCTATTAACTGATAATTTAATCCCATAAATGCACCAGCGCCTTATTTCTTTGCTGACAATCTCTGGTGCTCCCCTGTATTCAAGGCTCCACATTTCTTAAACTTCTTACCACTACCACAAGGACAAGGATCATTACGACCAACTTCTGGTTCTCTTGTGGCCATCACGGAAGCGTTGCTCTTGGATCCATTGGCACCACCAGAACCATCACCGGCGCCTATTATCTGGGCATTTTCATGAATTTCTTTTAACTCAGCAGAGTCGGCATTTTTAGCAGTAACTGCCGCGCCATTCATGACTGGTACAATGTGTGGCAAAAGACGAACCACCTGATCTCGTGTAGCCGCCTGCATTTCCTTGAAAAGGCGCAATCCTTCTTTCTTGTATTCAACCAATGGATCGCGTTGACCATAAGCACGAAGATTCACACTCGAACGTGTATGATCCATGACTTCTAGATGTTCAACCCAGTACATATCGATAGTTTGTAACAAAACAATTCGCGCGGCATTGAAAAAGGCTTCACGGCCAAATTCAGCAATCTTCTTGGAAATAAGGTCGGTGACCATGGCCTCACCACTAAATTCGATAGCGTTTTTTGGAATTAGACCAGTTGCCAGAGAAACGGAATCGTGACTGGCTTTGCCATTTCCTATAATATCGTTAAGTTCCTTTTCCACATCATCTACACCTCCAAGTAGAAGTTTGCGACGACGAGCATAAATACTTGAACGTTGGGTGTTTATAACATCATCAAATTCTAGAACATGTTTACGAGAATCAAAGTTAAATCCTTCAATCTTTTCTTGAGCACTTTCTAGAGCGTTGGAAATAAGTTTGTGCTGAATGGCTTCATCTTCAGGAACTCCGAGCTTGTTCATCATACCCTTCAACATGTCTGAAGCAAAAACACGAGCCAAAGTATCTTCGAGAGAAACGAAGAATTGTGTAACACCAGGATCACCCTGACGACCAGAACGACCTCGAAGCTGATTGTCTATACGACGAGCTTCATGGCGTTCGGTTCCAAGCACAAACAACCCGCCAAGTTTTTTGATCTCTTCTGCGGCTTCAGGTGTGGCTGGTACGCCGCCCAGTTTAATATCAACTCCACGACCGGCCATGTTTGTAGCAATGGTAACAGAACCTTTGCGTCCAGCTTGGTCGATAATCTCGCCTTCACGTTCATGATTCTTAGCATTCAAAAGTTCGTGCGGAATACCTTCGGCCTTCAAAAACTGTGATAATACCTCATTCTTTTCGATGGAAACTGTACCGATCAAAACCGGTTGGCCAATATCGTGTGCCTTCTTCACTTCGCGAGCAATAGCCTTGTATTTACCAATCTCTGTACGGAAGATCTGATCTTGTCTGTCTTCACGAATAGCTTGCTTGTTCGTGGGAACTATAGCCACATCGAGTCCGTACACCTTGAAAAATTCTTCTCCGGAAGTAGCGGCTGTTCCGGTCATACCAGAAAGCTTCGGGTACATACGGAAAAAGTTTTGGAATGTAATAGAAGCATAAGTGCGTGACTCCTGTTGGATACTTACCCCCTCCTTGGCTTCAATAGCCTGATGCAATCCTTCTGACCAACGACGTCCTGGTTGCATGCGTCCAGTAAATTCATCAACAATAACTATCTCATTGTTCTTGACCACATACTCCTTGTCCTTGTGATAAAGGGCTTTGGCACGAACTGCCGTCTCGAGATGATGCACAAACTTGATACCTTTGTCTGTATAGATATTTTCTACGCCAAGAAACTTCTCAGCTTTCTCGATGCCAGGATCAAGCAAAGTGATAGCTTTGCGCTTTTCATCTTTTGTATAATCAACACCTTCGACATAACTAGCCGTCAAAGAAGCAAATTGTTTATAAGTAGATTCTGCGTCACGTGTTGGTGCGGAAATGATGAGTGGTGTACGAGCCTCATCGATCAAGATAGAGTCGATCTCATCGACGATAGCATAATTGAATTCACGCTGACGCAAACGATCTGGTGAATATTCTAGGTTGTCACGCAAATAATCGAAACCGAATTCATTGTTTGTACCATAAGTAATGTCCGCCATATAAGCTTCATGGCGTGTACATGGTCGCAAGAATTCGTGAACAACATGAAAGGCACCCATCTCATCACGGGTTTTGTCGAGAGAATCAGTTTTGCCGACCTCAACAGTTGGCGCTGGCGCGGCCTTGTGCTTCGGATCATATATAAAACTTGACTCATGGTTTATCACGCCAACAGTCAAACCGAGTGCGTCATAGATCTGCCCCATCCAAACAGCGTCACGTCGTGATAGATAATCGTTCACAGTAACAATATGCACACCTTTACCAGAAAGAGCATTCAGGTAAGCCGGCAATGTTGCCACCAAAGTTTTTCCTTCACCAGTACGCATTTCAGCAATAGCACCGCTATTCAAAACAGCACCTCCAGTAAGTTGTACATCGAAGTGTCGCTGACCGAGGGTTCGCTTGGAAGATTCGCGCACCATGGCAAAAGCCTCAGGTAATATTTCGGCCAAAATTTTCTTTTCTTCTTCTAGAGTTTTTGCTTCTTTGAGACGCGCCTGAAAAACGGCTGTTTTGGACTTAAGTTCTGTATCCGAAAAGGCTTGCACCTTTGTTTCTAGTGCATTTATATCTGCAACAATAGGGTCAAACACCTTAGTGTCTTTTGTATTTGAACGGCTGAAAATATTGCTTAAAAATGACATCGTTTGGCCACTTTAGCATATTTGGGGCCGTCCGGCCACTGTTTTTTGTAATAAAAACCCGTACTTTGAGAATACTTAGTGAATCCACCAAAGAGGTGCTGGCTTTAACACACCCACTCAACTTCGGCCTCGATTACAATTCCAGTTTTTTTCTTGACTCTATTCATAAGCTCTATTGATAGCGCTAAAACATCAGCCGCTGTAGCACCCGCTTGCGCTACCAAAACAAGAGCCTGCTTGTCATATGTGCCAACTTTCCCCACCTTGAGACCACGAGCATCACAAACTTTATCCAAAATCCAACCAAGAGAGATCTTCACTCTTCCATCATCATCAGGAAAACCTGGTAGATCCGGATATTTCTTCTTGAGCTCGGTAAACTGCGCCGCTGTCACACTTGGATTTTTGAAAAAAGACCCGGCAGTTCCCCATTTCTTCCAATCCGGCAATTTGCTGGTGCGAATCTCGATAATTGCTTTGCGCAAATCAGCTTGCGTAGGATTTGTTATGTCTCGCGTGGCAAAATATTCTTTCACGTCCTTATAATCCATTTTGAGTTCTGCGGTTTTGGAAAGTTTGAAACCGACAACGATGATGACAAACCTCTCACGATGCCGTTTGAAAATACTATCGCGATAACCAAATTGGCAATCTTCCTTTGAAAAAAGGTAGGCCTTCATATCTTTGAGATCTAGGACACGCATGAATTCGATATGATTGGCAACTTCAGTGCCATATGCACCAATATTCTGTACAGGTGCTGCACCCACTGTTCCAGGAATCGCCGATAAATTTTCTAGACCGCGCAAACCTTTTTCAACTGAAAATCTAACCACATCATCCCATGATTCACCTGCACAGGCGGTGACAGTAATGCCATCATCCGATATATAAAGACCTTTATACTCCATTTTTATAACGACGCCATTGAAACCCTCATCACTTACGAGAATGTTTGAACCCCCACCAAGAACCTTGAATGGTAATTTTTGTTTTCGAGCAAACTTTAAGGCCTCGACTAATTCATTTTCGTTATTTGCGACACAAAAAAATCGGGCTAATCCTCCGATCTTAAAAGTTGTATATTTTGCAAGCGATATATTTTCCTGAATTTTCATGTCGGCAATATCTTAAGAACACGGAAATGTGCTGGATCATTGTGCCAACTGACGGCGACGGGTGTGAGCTCCAAATATAATGTCTAAATATAATGTGAGTACAGCCGTCGCCATCACTTGGTACAATCTGCGTACTATTATAGCGTGAAATAGAAACAAATCAATCGAACCCTAAGGACTCGTAACCCATGTAGGATCACCTTCTATTATACCCGTATGACTATGTCCGCTACTATCAATAACGGAGCCGCCATTTCCGCCGGAGCCATCATCAAATTTCCAAAAACCAACTGTATTACCATCAGAATTAAGGGATGTTGGTGTGAACGGGCCCGTGTATCTTACTTTATTTGATACCCTAAATTCATCGATTATGCCCTCCAGGGGGAGCATGCCCCAATTACCAATATTAAGATTACCACCATAACTACCTACCTCTGACGGAGTTATAGATCCATCAGAATTTCCATCTATCCACAACGTGATAGTCGTTCCATCTGATGTAACTGCTACATGATGCCATTCTCCATTATTTATCGGGATAGTCCCAACCAACGAAGGAAATTGCGTTCTAAAGTGAATGACCCCATCACCAATGTACATCTGCGGATCACCGGAAGGATCCCAACCAAACAAATACTGTCCACCTGATGTTGTATTTGTTTTAATCCAAAATTCAATTGTATAAATTGACAGAGTAAAGTTGTCTGACGCGGGAACAGATATCCAGCTATTTCCATTAAAATTAAGAGCATACCCAGCAGCTGGTCCATAAACAGTTGGCGCTCCTCCACCTCCAGTAGTACAACTACCTGAAGCAACAGATGGAGTATGCGAGAGGGGTATGGAGCCAACGAAGGCGTCTACAGGAGTAGTGGTGGAGTAACCGGGTTGGTTAGAAAAGCCTATTTCCGTACAAGGTGCTTCTAGGTAGACATTGGAGCTAGACAGGGCGATAGAATAGCCAGAGTCAGTGGAAGCTTGTGGATCTAGGGGGATAGATGGGATATAGGTAGGAACAAGGACAGACAAATCTATTCCTGTGCAAGCCTTCTCTGGATTACAGATTGGAGTAAGTGTACTTGTTCTAAGAATAGAAGGGAAATAGTTAATGATACTCACTGAAGCGGATGTCAATAAAGTTCTCGAAGATCAGACGATTCCATGGAGATATGGAAGACACGTCGATGGTAAGGTTTATGTAGGAAAATGGAATGATGAAAGAGAG
>CAIQCA010000068.1 GCA_903870235.1 uncultured bacterium | reverse complement strand
GTCTCAGATCGCGAGAAGGGTGAGCTTTTGAAATACACCAAGCGTGAGCGCATGCTCATCGGTAAGGAAGTTGAGAAGCTCGAGAGAATGTTCTATGGAATAGTCTCATCAAAGAAACTCCCAGACGCCATGTTTGTTATCGATCCTCGTCGCGAACACAATGCTGTGAAAGAAGCTCAAGATGTTGGTATTCCAGTTATTGCTCTCTCAAACTCCGATTGTGATATTTCCGATATCAATTATCCTATTGTCGGTAACGATGGCTCCAGACAGAGCATTCAATTCTTCGTCAACGAGATATCCAAGGCTTATCAGGCCGGCAAGAAACTTGCTAAGGTTGAAGCTCCAAAGGTCTAGATTGTCCTTTAGTTTTTACTTACTTTATTATTCGTTCTTTTAATTTTATAAAAAATATGTCAGTCACCATCACTACAGAACAAGTCAAAGCTCTCCGCGATCAAACCGGGGTGTCTATTATGCAATGCAAGAAAGCTCTTGAAGAAGCTGGTGGTGATGCTGCAAAAGCCATAGTTATTCTCCGCAAGAAGAGTGGCGAGATCGCTGCAAAGAAAGGCGACCGCACTTTCAAATCTGGCATTATTCAGGCTTATATCCATTCCAATGGTATGGTTGGAACAATATTGGAACTAAATTGCGAATCAGATTTCGTCGCCAATAACGATGAATTCAAGACTTTGGCACGAGATATCGCTATGCACGCCACAGCAACCAATCCAAAATTTATGACCATGGCCGACATTACCGAAGCAGACAAGAAAGTCGCAGCCGAAGTTTTTGCTAAGGAAGTAGAAGGCAAGCCAGAAGCTATGAAGGAAAAGATTCTTCAAGGCAAACTTGACACATATTTTGCTGAAATGGTTCTTGCTAATCAGCCTTTCATAAAGAACCCTGACATGACTATCCAGAACCTCATAGACGCCGCTGTCCAGAAATTTGGCGAAAAGATGGCCGTAGGCCGCTTCCAGCGCTTCAAGGTTCTGGAACGTTAGCTAGATCGGCCTTTAGGCCGGCCTAAAAAGGCAAAATGTGCGCGGCATTCCGCGTGTTATGTATACAACTATTTCAATCTTCTATGTCTCACTTATAGGAATTGTTGCGCTTATTTTACTGAAGCGTCGTGAAGTTTTGACTGGTAAACAAAGTCTAGCATCGAAATTGGGTGAGGGAAGTGACCATATTTTTGCTGCTTTTTTCCGTGGAATTCGCCGCGGTATTTCATATATCAATCGTCACACATTCATCGCTTTGGCCCAATGGGTCGCCTTTCATGTTTTGGTTCACGTGCGTAAGGTTTATGTGGAAATCAAGCATCAAGCTCTTCAGAACACCCACAGCAAGAAGGTTATCGATATGGTTCGCGGTAAAGGAGAAATCAAGAAGCATGGTGCTTCTTTTTACCTGAGAAGAATCTCTGGTGATGAGGAAAAGAAGAAATAGGAGTAGCTTTTTTGTGTGTTTTAGGTTATATTTTTGTCTGCAACCATTGCGCCGCCTTAGCTCAGTTGGTAGAGCAACTGTTTTGTAAACAGTAGGTCCCCAGTTCAAGCCTGGGAGGCGGCTCCAAAAATTTATTTCTGTACCTGGTAGACTACTTCGCAAGATGAGGGAACCTTGAATATTTCTTTACAGCGATTTTTTGTCCAGCCTAGATTTGAAGTCACAACGTCACTCCAACCATTTGCAGCCATAGCTTTTATCTGTGAATCATAAGATTGTAAGGAGTCTTTTTTAGTAGAAATTACATCTTCGGTCAGAGGGATATATATAGGAGCATAAGAGAATTGTGGGGCGTTTGTTCGCAGAGTTTTTGTGATGTCTACTTTTTGCGCGCCAGCTGTTTGTGCGTATGGGAAGTCTTCGTAGACAAAGAAAGTAATTCTGCCACGAGGTTTGTATTGTTCTATAACTTTCATATAAGCATTGTGCAAGATTGCATTGTCATACGGCTCTATCTTGGTTGGGAATATGGCCGGGCCGTATATTTCTATAGAAGAAGTGCTTGTATCGTAGTTACCTATCAGTTTTATGATGTCTGCGGTTATCTTGTTTACTAGTGTGGTTGTAGCTGTAGGTCCGCGGTATTGGCTGTCTAAGTATCCAAAATTTACATACTGTGATCCTAGTACATATGCTGAGTCATTATTCTCTACTAATCGTCTCGCCATAGCCTCTGAACTGTCTTTGAAGCCTGATTTGGTGTCCCAGGTTGTGCTGGTGGGTGTCTTGGGAATACCGGCAAATATAGTCGCTATGAGAGGTGAATTAGCGGAGTGGGTAGATTTGGCCAGTAGGCCTCCAACAGACAGGGTTGCATCGCCTAAGTGAGGCGACAATACAATACGTATCCTGTTTGTGGTGATTTTTGGATTTGCAGCTATTATGTCATCTACAGACTG
>CAIQCA010000067.1 GCA_903870235.1 uncultured bacterium | reverse complement strand
TGGTGGCATGGTCAGTTCTGGACTGTATCAGGTCGGTGTCGTTGGAAGTGGTGCTGGTGGTATCAACAGCAATCGAATCGGCTTTACATTCAATGCTCCAACAGCCTCATCTCCAGCTCCCGTCATTACTTCAATTAGCCCAACTCAAGGTACTTCCAATTCTACCGTAACAATCTACGGTTCAAACCTTTCTGGCGTATCGAGTATTGAGTTCTATACTTCAGGTGGACAGTTTGCAGGTTCGATCGTCCCATCTTCCGTTTCTGCCACAAATGTTATCTTCACACTCAGCGGTGCTTTCGCCTATAATGTCGCTGGAACATATCAAGTTGGCGTCGTTGGAAATGGCCCTGGTGGTATCAACAGCAACAGGCTTAACTTTACAGTCAATGTTCCGTCCACCTCTGCTCCCGTCATTACCTCTATCAGTCCGACACAGGGGTCATCTAATACTACAGTTACGATTTACGGTTCAAACCTCTCTGGTGTATCAAGTGTTGAGTTCTACGCCGCAGGTAGTCAATTTGCAGCTTCTGTAGTACCGTCTTCTGTTACTTCAAACAGCGTCACATTTACACTTGGCGGAGCCTTTGGTGGCATGGTCAGTTCTGGACTGTATCAGGTCGGTGTCGTTGGAAGTGGTGCTGGTGGTATCAACAGCAATCGAATCGGCTTTACATTCAATGCTCCTCAATAGAATTATTTCGCCACATTAGTATAAACAGAGAGACCCAGGCGGATAATCGTTTGGGTCTTTCTTTTGTCTGGTTGAGTTGTGTCTACCACGTTTTTACTATCCCGAACCAATTTAGGTCTGTTATACTCATTAATGAGGTTCTAACATCATACAGTGCCCGCAGCCAAGTCGAGCGCAGTTCGAGCGCTCAAGTCGCGATAATGTAATAGTTCTACAGATCTGCATAGTTACGGTTAGCAAAGAATTTTGATATAATTTATCAGTAATGGCAAAACTAGGAATTAATGAGTTTTATGACATAAACAAGTTTCCCAAAGAACCGGGCATTGTCTTTTTTGGTATTTCGATGCCACTACTCAATAATGTACAGAGTCCAGAAAAGTGTTCAGAGATGGATGAGTATCTTATTTCTAAGATACAGGTCTCTAATGTGGGGGTTCAAGTTGTCTATACGGACAATCTATATTTATACAGTGCAGAAAAGGCAGTTGATCTTAAATTGAAGTATCAAAAACTGATAGAAGAGCATAAAAGTGCTTGGCTCAATCTGATAAGAAAGGATATTTATATCATACCAAGCGCATTTACATTTATGTCGTGGGGTCAACTGTTGCTTGATTGTCCGAAATTTTCTTCGTATCTGGTTGCTTTCAAAAAGATGTATGAACAAGACGCTTTGTTTCAAAAATATGTCGCTGATGATATTAGGGGTGCGGATAGAGAGGTGAATGATCTTACGGTTTCATATATCCTTGAAGAAATACTTCTAGGCTATCTTGTTATGAAAGGACAGGTGCGACTGCAAAATGATTATACAAAAGATAAAGAGCAGTGGATACTCAATTGCTATCAGGGCAAGCCTCATCGCTCATATATTTATTTGCTTCAAAGGAATTTTTTCAATCTTCAGAATCCTAAGAATACATATGAAAATAGTTGGTACGACGGTTTAAACAAAAAATTATATGAATTTGATAGGCTTGATATCGAAACTTTTGATTTCAGTAAATAGAATGCGCTCAAGTCGCGTCGACGTGGTATCATAAAACTACCTAAATCCGCCAATCTGGGCAAGACCCCACACGGTTCTAGCTCAAGTCGGTCAGCAATTGACTTTTCTATAAAAGTGTTTTAGTATCAATTTTAGAGTTAAACAAGAAAGGGGTATAAGTATGAACGTTCCTTACATCGGAATTACCGATTTTACGAACTTCGATCAGGTCAAGAGGATGCTCTCAGTGTTCAAGAAGCACAGTCAGCGAGGGTTGAATCGGAAGCTTCATGTCGGTGTCATGATGAGTTACAAGACGCTTCATGGTATCGAGACTCAGTTCTCGAAAGTCTTTCCGCCGAAAGAAACGATTGCAAGCATCTTCGCTTCGGACGAGACTTACAATTGTTTACATTACGCGGACTATAGGGGTCATCCAGAGCTTTGGAAATCGTTACTTCACGCCATCCAATATGGGGGCATGGGTATAGATGCTTTGCAATTGGACATAACCTGGCCAGATCCAGGAGAAGTTGCAAACGCGGTCCACGCTTCGCGGAAGAACCTCGAAGTCATCCTTCAGGTTGGCAACAAGGCTTTCGAAGAAGCGGGCGATGATCCGGACGCTGTTGTCGAAAGACTTCGGGACTATGAAGGAGTTATTTGTCGGGTTCTCCTCGACAGAAGCGCGGGCCGAGGAATCGGGATGGATGCTGTTGGGCTTATCCCATATGCACGAGCTATTCGGAATGCATTTCCGGACCTCGGAATCGTAGCTGCTGGCGGGCTTGGACCTGAGTCGGTTGATCTGGTTCGGCCTCTAGTTCTGGAGTTTCTTGACCTCTCCATCGATGCACAGGGAAAGCTACGACCGAGTGGTGATATCCTTGATCCTGTCGACTGGAACTTCGCAGAGAGATATCTCATCAGAGCTCTCGATATGTTCAGATTGGTGACGAAAATTATGCATTGAGTCGAGCCTCGTCATTCTGTAGTGCAAGCTATGGAGACGGGGTTTTTTGTTTATATTAAAAACAAAAAACCTGCCCATCGTTTATATTGTAGGGCAGGTTACTTCATGTGGTCGTGAGTCAAATGTCGCCGGATTTAATCTCGAGCTTGCTTGAGAGCGGTTTGTAATGTCTCAGCAAATTCTGCCGGCGACATGTCGTCGCCGATGAGACCAGGGGCCCATTTGAATAGTGGCGAATTACCGTGCTGTGCGCTCGTCATCGTCTGAAGATCGTCGGCGAGGATAACTGGCAATGACTCGGATTCCTTGCCCATATCATGGCAGTTGTGCAGTGCGTGAATGTCGAAGGCTAGACGGTCTGCCTCGTTAACGATCATCAGGCTAGGCATGATCGCGAACCGTCGCTTCGGCATGGTCTCAAGAATCTTGCCAAGGGTTTGCTTGTCCGCACAGACAAACATATCCTTGGTTTTGGCGATAAGAGCCGGGAATGTTCCCATTAAACCATGGGAGAGTTGCGCCCAGTAACAGGTCATAACTCTGTAAGCGGACAGGTCTTTGAGAGCTAACAGTTCATTTGATTTCATCAGACACTCTTTCTTTTGATTGTTTTTGTTCTCTAAATTCCAGACTACCACAATCGAGTCAATTTACAACCACTAGAGTATGGTGATTCCAAGCTATCGAAGCATTACGGATACATTGACATACTTATCACTATATGGTAAACTAATTTTGGTTGTTTGAGTCTGAAAAAATGAAAGGAAACAGAATAATGAGCAAGCGCAGGAAGAAAGAACATTACCCCATGGCAGTTGTTCGTGAAGTTGGTGGCAAATTGGTTCTGGATGATCCGGTTGCCTTGGCAGTAGCTCATGCGGTTGAAAAAAGCAATTGTCGGAATACGCTGGAGCTGAACACTGACCGCGTCGAGCATTTCAAACGCCGCTTGACGGAACGGGGTCTGACGGCGGACAAAGCTGTGATCGTGCTTTTGAATGTCGATGATGTTCATGGGGCCCTGCTCGCAGATATTCTGATGCCTGGATACAATTGGCAAGAAATTCGCGATAAAGGGGAAGTCCCTTTCGCGCGAGGTCTGGCCATGCGTGACGGTATTCAAGGGGCACTCAGTACTTTTGACAAAGACGCTGCAAAAAAGCTGAAAGAAACGAAAGGTGTGGCAGTTGTGGTCGTTGACCATGGTGTCGCCGAAGTCTTTGCGGCTTGAGCACAAATTCACAATAGTAGAACGGGCGCACGACCTTCGGGTACGGCGCTTTTTGTTTTGGTTGAGATTGTTCTTAAATCTTTCCAACCCCATCCCACATGTCCACTGTTTTAGGCACTCCCATTTTACTTAAATCATTTTTTGTTATATTGTAAGACTATGAAATTAGACTTCGAAAAGATGGATGGTTTGTTACCAGCTATCATTCAAGACATAAATAGTGAGCAAGTTCTCATGCTAGGTTTTATGAATAAGGAGGCGTGGGAAAAGACACTTGAGACTGGCAAAGTCACATTTTTCAGTAGGACAAGAAATAAGCTTTGGACCAAAGGGGAATCTTCTGGCCACTTTTTGATCTTAAAAGAGGTATTCGTTGATTGTGACAATGACACTCTTCTTATCAAAGCAGAACCAATAGGACCAACATGCCATACCGGCAATATTACTTGTTTCTCTACTAATATAAAAACTATCAAATGAAAAAAACTATAAAACTCGGTATTCCAAAGGGAAGTCTACAGAATGCCACTATCGAATTATTCAAAAAGGGTGGATTTAATATACGTGTAAATGAACGATCGTACAGGCCAGCCATCGATGATGAAAATATAGAATGTATATTGATTAGAGCGCAGGAAATTCCTAAATATGTCGAGCAAGGAGTTCTGGATGCGGGTCTCTCTGGGGAAGACTGGATACAGGAGACAAGTGCTGATGTAAAGGAGATATCTGAATTGGTGTATTCCAAGACGGGCTTAGGAAAAGTTAAGCTAGTCATCGCTGTCCCTGAAAATTCAGACATTAAAACAATTAAAGATCTTCAAGGAAAGAGGATTGCGACCGAGCTGGTCAATGTCACCAAGGCTTATCTGAAGAGAAAGAAAGTTGAAGCTGAAGTTGAATTTTCTTGGGGAGCCACTGAGGTCAAAGTTCCTGAACTCGTAGACGCTATAGCGGAACTTACTGAAACTGGGTCTTCCTTAAGGGCTAATAATCTAAAGATAATTGATGTGGTCTTGGAATCCAGCACTAAGTTTATTGCAAATAAGGCAGCCATGAAAGGTGTTTGGAAAAAGAAACGTATTGATGATATTGCTCTTCTGTTGAAAGGCGCATTGCTCGCCGGAGAAAATGTTGGGTTGAAGATGAATGTTGAAAGGAAAAATCTGAAAGCGGTTATAGCTTTGCTTCCAGCGCTCAAGAAGCCAACAGTATCCAATCTTTATAACGATGATTCGGTTGCTCTCGAAGTGATCATTGAGGAAAAGGTGGTAAGAGATATTATTCCCAAACTCAAGGAAGCAGGAGCCGAAGGGATCATAGAATATCCTCTCAATAAGGTGATACTTTAGGTGTTGACACATTGCTATTCGTACGTTATTTTGGCTATAGAAGGAGGTTTCAATGAGATTGAAGATACTCTGTATTTATCGCAATAAAGAAACGCAATTTCTGGCTCAAGATCCAGATATTGAATTTCATGACCACGACGTGACGGTCGTCCACACTTACATGGAAGCTCAAAGAGTGGTATCTGATCCGAGGGCGCGTTTTGATATCATCTTGGCGGATGCTTGGTTACCAGACTATGATGTCACCGGGGAGGATACGATGCCGTCAATGTTCCTGATGAGTCATATTCGCTGTGGTGCTCGTGGGTTTGGTATGTTCGTACCTGAATATTTCGAGAATGATCTTACGGACTCACTCGATGGGCGATGTGTGCTTGTCGCCGATAAGACCTGTTGGACTGATACAGGTCAAAGGGATTGGGTGAAGCTCTTACACCTAGTTAAGAGAATGATTGGGGAGTTTATGGTTTGAAGGAGGAGTGGAAGAGTCCACGACCTCCTTTTTTATGCTTTGGAACTTTGGTATACTTGTTTTTATGAGAACTAATTTTGTCAGAATTACGACCGATGACAAGTTAATTCTGTCTGGTGGTTTGTATTCTCCGGATAAAGATACTAAAAAGGCCATTCTACATATACATGGAATGGGAGGTAATTTCTATGAGAATTCTTTTATCGGTTTTATGGCAGAAGAGTTTACCGGCGAAGGTTATTCTTTCCTCTCTTTAAATAACCGAGGCGCTCAGATTATTTTTGATTTTCCAATAGATGGCAGTGAGGAAAAGCATAAAAGGATTGGCAGTGCATATGAAAAGTTTGAAGAATGTGTTCATGATATTAAAGCGGGGATAGATTTTCTAGTAAAAGAAGGATATACGGAAATTATTTTGCAGGGTCACAGTCTCGGTTCGGTCAAAGCTGCTTATTATGTCGCAAAGACGCAAGATAAGCGGGTGTTAAAGCTTGTTTTGATTTCTCCTTCAGATATGGTTGGACTAAGTGAAGATAAAAATCATGAAAGAAGAATGACGTTGTCCAAAAAGCTGATTCAAGAAGGGAAGGGCAAGGAGCTTCTACCTGAACTTCTCTGGGATTTTTATTGGCTTTCCGCTGACACATATGTAAATCTCTCAGAAAGGGGAACAGCAGTTGATGTTTTTAATACCTATGACAGAGAAGCATCATCATGCATCAGAGATATTAATATACCTGTTCTGGCAATTTTAGGAGGTATAGATGATGCCGCCATTCTTCCAGTAGAAGAAGCACTTAAGATAATTAAGAGTAAGGCGGAAAAAACAGTACGGTTTGATACATTAGTTATTGATAAGGCTCCACATAGTTACTTTGGTCATGAGCAGCAGTTGGCGAAGAGTATAACTAAGTGGTTGAAATAACTTATATATTCTATAAAATTTATAAATAATTTATAAAAACATGAAAGGACAAGAAACACCCGGACAAGTTGATTGGATCAGCTTCAAAGATAACGGAGAGGTGAAGGAGAAACTAAAGGAATTGGTACATGAGGTGCATATAGCGAGTATTCAGTTTGCTGCCATGAAGAGAGAAGATGTTGCTGCTGCCATAGCAGACTATATAGCTTCCAAAGGATTTCCTTCGAGGGTTGCTATTTCTGTGAGTGAACCAAATGAGGCCAACCAGAGAATGGTTATGGGTATAGCTCATTCACCTATAACATCAGAGGACATTTCTTTCTAACACATATTTTGGGTCTAAATAGGTATCAATACCAAACATGCCAAATAAAAAATACGAAATTAGAGATTTTCTTGAAGTAAAATCTGCCAACAGCTCATCATTCAGTTTTGATGGTTCGAAAGTGGCTTATTTGAGCAATCAAAGCGGTTCGCCTCAACTTTATGTTATGTCTAGCAAAGGCGGTCAGGCTGAGCAGATAACTTCATACGAAGACCATATTAGTTTTGCTGTTTTCTCTCCGATCAAAGATGAGATTCTTTTCGGTAAGTTTGTTGGGGGAGATGAGCAGACGCAATTTTATCTATATTCTCTTCTGACCAAGAAGACTAGGGCTCTCACAGATAATCCGAAAGTGAAGTATAACTTTGGGCAATTTTCTCGAGATGGAAAATATATCTCGTATTCACAAAATTCTAGGAATGGAAAAGATTTTGATGTTTATATTATGGATATGGAAAATGGTGAGACCAAATGCGTATACGACCAAGGTGGATCTTGTCATGCCATTAACTTTTCTCCCAAGAACACATATTTGAGCATGAGGAAGCATCACACGAATTTGGATGTCGATCTATATCTGATATCTTTGAATGATAATAAGGCAGAATGGATTACTAAACATGAAGGCCAGGCTTATTTTGGTGCCACATCGTGGTTACCAGATGAGTCGGCTTTTTTCACGATCTCCAATAAAGACCGGGATTTTCTCGGTATAAATAGGTTTGATATGTCAAAGAGAGAATTCACTTACGTATATACTCCAGATTGGGACGTTGATTCAGCTGTTGTCTCGCATGATGGCAGCTTATTGTCTACGATTATCAATGAAGATGGCTACTGGAAACTAAGACTCATGAAGATAGGTTCTATGGAGGAAGTGAATTTAACCGCCTTACCCAAAACGGGTTTGGTATATTCTGCCAGGTTTTCGAAAGATTCCAAGTATCTAGCTATGAGTGTCGGAGACTCTCTCCGCACTACAGATGTTTGGATATATTCATTGAACGATCAACAATGTTGGCAATTGACCAATAGTTCTCAGGGTGTACCTCCGGAAGAATTGGTAGAGCCAAAACTATTTCGATTCACGTCTTTTGATGGGTTACAGGTGCCAGCATTTTTATATATGCCGAAAGTGATCTCCGCCGGCAAAAAGATACCGGTAATAATAAATATTCATGGCGGTCCGGAATCTCAATATCAACCGTCGTTTGCCTCATTGACTCAATATTTTGTATACCAAGGTTATGCCGTTATAGCTCCAAATGTTAGAGGAAGTGCTGGATATGGTAAGAAATATCTGGCACTAGATGATATAGAGAAGCGTATGGACTCTGTACATGATCTTGCCTCACTTCATGAACATATAAAAACTATTCCTCAGTTGGATCAAAATAAAGTTGCACTCATGGGAGGAAGTTATGGAGGATATATGACGCTTGCCGGTCTCGCTTTTTATCCTGATCTTTGGGTTGCAGGAGTTGATATTGTCGGTATGGCAAACTTGGTTACGTTTCTAGAAAATACAGCTTCATATAGAAGGTCACTTAGAGAAGCTGAATATGGCTATCTCGATAAACATATGGATTTGCTTAGATCTATCTCGCCGATCAACAAGATTGAGAATGTGAAGGCTCCGTTGTTTATCATACATGGTGCCAATGACCCAAGAGTGCCATTGAATGAAGCTGAACAAATGCATGAAAAGCTTACTGCGCTTGGTAGGAAAGTAGAGCTTCTTGTGTACAAAGATGAAGGCCATGGTTTGGCGAAGCTGAAGAACAGACTCGATGCTTATCCGAAAGTGGTCAAATTCCTAGAAGAGGCATTTGCGTAACTTTGGACAAATGTTATTATGAATCATGGCAAGGAAGATTATTCCAAATTTCTCATTTACCTTCGACGATGTACTGATTCGTCCAAACAGAAGTTCAATAGAGCCGCGCGAAGCAAATCTTCGCGCGGTTTGCGTTAAGGGCTTGGAATTATCTAGGCCATTTTTATCGGCGGCGATGGACCGAGTTACAGAAAGTTCTATGGCGGTTGCTTTGCATAAGGCTGGTGGATTAGGGATCATTCATCGTAACTGTACAATCGATCGTCAGGTATATATGGTTCAAGTAGTCAAAAAGAAAGGCGCGCTTGTTGGTGCCGCATGCGGACCATTTGATGAGAAGAGAGCGCTTGCTCTCAAGAAAGCTAGAATAGATGTATTGGTTATAGATTGCGCTCACGGGCACAATGCTAAGGTTATATCTTCAGCACGCATCATTAAAAATAAAATTGGAAAACTACCGCTCATAGTAGGAAACATCGCTACCAAAGAAGCTGTTCAAGATTTGTGGGGGATCGCCGCCGCTGTGAAAGTAGGAGTTGGTCCCGGTTCCATATGTACGACGAGAATAGTTTCTGGTGTTGGTGTGCCACAATTATCGGCTGTTATCGAAGTAGCGAGTGCTGCTCACAAACTAGGAATGAAAGTGATTGCCGATGGTGGCATGCGTACGTCTGGAGATATAGCAAAAGCTCTGGCAGCTGGAGCAGATTGCGTGATGCTTGGAAATATATTTGCTGGCACAGAAGAAGCCCCAGGTAAGTTGGTTAAACATAAAGGAAAAAATTACAAAGAATATCGGGGTATGGGCTCACGGGTTGTTCTCGAAGAAAAAAATTCGTCTGACCGATATTTGGTGAAAGGCAGGAAGATTGTTCCAGAAGGAGTTGAAGGGCTTGTTCCATATAAGGGCTTGGTCGGAGATATAGTCGATGAGTTAGCTTCTGGTATTCAGGTGGCCATGGGCTATGTCGGTGCCAAAAATTTGCAGGAGTTTCAGAATAAAGCCCAGTTTATAAGGATTACTCCAGCTTCAATGCAAGAAAGTAAGCCGCACAGTTTGGTGGGATTGGATATGCTGAGTTAATTGACGAAAGTTGTTTTGTATAGTAGTTTGCAATTAGATTATTTTGTCCTAAGAAGGGACGCAAAAGTGGCTAAACTAGCCGCTAGTTCCTTGAAATCCATCACTAAAACAAAGGAGGAAGTGCCATGGATGCAGATGAAGATAGAGAAATACAGGCTCAGGTTCGGGCTTTGCGCGCTTCGTTGGAGAAGGCAAAGACGACCATCATGCAACAGAAGCAAACGCTCGAGCAGTTTACCAGTCCGCCGTTTGTGCACGCGATCGTTATTTCGGTGTCCAATCAGCCTAAGCTGGGATCGGGAAAAAGGTTTACCGATGTAAATTTGTCGGAAGTGATTGCAGATCCAAGGATTATCACTTTTGGTGAATATCGTATCGGCGACAGGTTGTTGCGGAAGAATATCACCAACGTTCAGATTGCGGCATTGAATGAAGCCAAGCATTTTGAGGTCGCTGGGTTTACCGAAGACCAAGATGCCATCATTCAACTTGATGGTGACAAAGTCATCCTTGCGTCGGTATCTGACATTGCCGAGTTTTTTATTCTCTTGAAGAAGAAAGACGACGGAACGGTCAAGGAAGCAACAGCGATCATTCTTGTAGATGAACGCTTCATGGAGGTATCACTGCCCACTGGGGCCGTGATCTCTTCTGGTGATTGTGTTTGTCTCATCACTCAGACGATGCAAATCGTCAAGGTCACGGCAGCCCAACCAAACGGGATTATCTGCCACGTTCGTCGTGTTATCGATGAAACTTTCGTCGAAGTCGACATTGACTCATCGGTGAAAGCAGTATTCAGTGGCAAGTATAGTGCAACACTGGAGAAGGGTGATCGAGTCGTGGTCGACAATACTCAGACGATCGTTCTGCGTAATCTTGGCAAAGAAGATTCTCGTTTCAATTTTACGAACGAGACCAAGGTCACCTGGGATGATATCGGTGGCTTGGAAGAAGCCAAGCGGGAAATGATCGAGGCTGTTGAGTTACCGCATACTCATCCAGATCTGTTCAAGTTCTATGGCAAGAAACCTGTCAAAGGTATCTTGCTGGCTGGTCCGGCCGGTTGCGGTAAGACGCTGATCGGCAAAGCAACGGCGACTGCGCTTGCACGTATTTATAACAATGATACGAATTCAAGCGGGTTCATGTATGTCAAAGGACCTGAAGTGCTTGATCGGTTCGTTGGGGTTGCGGAAGCAGCGATTCGTCAAATCTTTGCTACGGCTCGGGAACATAAGCTGAAGTTCGGCT
The DNA here is from genome assembly GCA_903870235.1 of uncultured bacterium. Classification (GTDB taxonomy): domain Bacteria; phylum Patescibacteriota; class Minisyncoccia; order Phycocordibacterales; family PALSA-1337; genus C7867-002. Next base: position 2,571 of record CAIQCA010000067.1, on the reverse strand, counting down.
ATCCCGCTGTCATATTCATCGATGAGGCCGACGCTATCATGGCCAAACGCGGTTCAGGGATAAGCTCGGATATCGAACGAACGATCGTCCCCATGTTTCTTACGGAAATGGATGGGCTTGAGGAATCTGGTGCCTTGGTCATCTTAGCGACCAACCGGCCAGACATCCTTGATCCAGCCGTTACCCGTGACAATCGTGTTGATCGGAAGATCTTGGTCAATCGGCCCAATGCCGAAAATACCGCCAAGATAATCACGCTCCACCTCAAGAAAGTGCCGCTTTACAACGGCAGTACTTGTGAAGAGTTGGCTGAGTTCGTAAGTGGCGAGTTGTTTTCACCTCGTCGTGTGCTCTATGAGATAACCACAAAGCGTGGAGTTTGTAATCTCAACTTGAGCCACATCATAAACGGAGCCATGGCGGTCAGCTGTGTTGAACGAGCGACGTCAATTGCCTTGCAACACAGCCTCCAAGGCGGCACTGAACCACGAGGTATCAGTAAGGAAGATCTTGTCGAAGCAGTTAACAGGATCGAAAAAGAAAACCGTATTCTTGACCACGAAGATGAGATCAGAGAGCTCGTGGGCTTCTCCGATGGTCCAGTCAAGATTATTAAGCTCCGGCAGTCAAATTAAGGAGGAATATGTTACAAGACATGTCTCGTAAGAAGAAGCCCAAGCCAAATCCTGGCGGGAGTGTTCCATCGGTGGAGGTTCTGGAAACTAAGGGCCAGGCCCCATTGGATAAGGATCCGATCGGGGAGATTGAAAGGGCACTGGTTGCCGCTGACGCTGTCGATAAGCAGATTAGAAAGAAGATCGACAAGGAAGAAAGAGAAGTAAGGGCAGTAGCGGTGACATCACCTGTTGCCTTACGGAGATGCGGTTGCTAAGGAGATAAACCGATGAATACTATTCAACCGTATCAGCTCGTCGCTCTTGCGTCCGCAGTATCCGCAATATCAGTTACTTTGACCAAGTCCCAGTTGTTCGCTTCAATGCGAACTTGGGTGAGAAGTCAAAGTCGGTGGCTCGGCAAATTGGCGTCGTGTCATTACTGCATGAGTCATTGGGTCTCCTTTGTAATGGTCGCCATATATCAGCCAGTAGTTGTGGCAAAATGGTGGCCGATCGATCTCCTCGTCTCGGCATTTATCTTGGTGGCTATATCCGCGATTATAAGCGGGCTTATCACCAAGCTGAATCCATTCCATGAGGATGGTGAATTGGAGACTACATCGCCGACTGGGCCTACTGAGGAAGAAATTTTGACTCCTCACCCAGCAGCTCGTATTGGCCGTCGGTAATGGTGGAAAGTTAAGGAGAGAGGCCTTCGGCTTCTCTCCTTTTTTGTTTATAAATTTATTATGATAACAAAAAACTGAACCGTATCTCAGGTTCAGTCTGTCATCAGTTCATCATCGGTGACGGTACCGTCACTTTCAGAAAACGTGTCGGGGCCACATGTAGTTCGGTGTCCAAGGTTGCGAATGGGACAGATACGGATTCCCGTTCTAGGAATACGCTCTGAATTACCACGGTCGCCACGATGTACGCATCGAAAGGCTTGGTACAGAGGTGGAACCCGCTAATGGCGTTGTATATCTCGAAGATCAACGGTTGGATACTGTGAACCGTCTGATCATCGAAGATAGTGAGTGCACCTTCAGTCATATTCCACAGTGGTGACTGGACCTTAACCTTGATTATTCCTTGGCAAGGGACTTGTCCCAATGCGTGGAAACTTTCCTCTACACGTTTTTTCCACTTCTCGATTGGCTCTTCTGTTCCGTATGGTTTTTTCAACCTTACGTGGACACTTATGTCCGTCGTAGGTCTTACCAATGCTCCATAGTAGCGAGCATTTAACCGACGTTGGATTACGTCTATCATACTCGTCTCCTTATGTTTAAATGGTTCTTTACTGTTGGAGACAGTATCATAATTTTTATTGAATGTCAATATATCTGTGATGGCTTAATAGCTCAGAATCACTCATGTAACAATTTAACTGGTGTTTGATATACTGGAAACATGGCAGAAAAAATTATTTTTGATGAACAGGGTCTCAAACCAGGTACGCCTTTTGAGAAGGGTCAATGGAAGGAGATCGCTACTCACAGTGAGACTGAAATAAAAGGATTTTTTGGTGAATACAGATTTCTAAGTAATTTCTGGCCGGCCAAAGTATTTCTAGACGGAGAAGAGTATGGTTTTTCTGAAAATGCCTATCAGGCCGCTAAATTCAAAAAAGAATCAAGAACTTATTTCAAGACATGTACTCCCAAAGAGGCTATTTACTATGTTAGGGAACATCCGGGAGATGCCTACACATCCCTGGAGTGGAATAGTATAAAACTAGAGGTCATGAGAAAGCTTTTACTTCAGAAATTTGATAGGACTTTGAATCCAGAAATTTTTGCAAAACTTATGGAAACCGGTAGTAAGTATCTGGAGGAGACGAACTATTGGAAGGATACTTTTTGGGGAGTGCATAAGACTGTAGCCAGTGAAAAAGGTGAAGGCGAAAACAATCTGGGAAAATTGTTAATGGAGATAAGGGAATGAACGA
>CAIQCA010000066.1 GCA_903870235.1 uncultured bacterium | reverse complement strand
ATGAAATTGTTCACGGTATTACAAATGAAAATGGTAGAGATGGTCATGCAAAAACCCTGAAAGAAGGTGACATTGTAAGCCTAGATTTTGGGCTTGTTCACAAAGGTATGATTACGGATGCTTCAGTGACAGTACCTGTTGGAAAAATTTCAGGTGAGGTTGCGAAACTTTTGAAGATGACCAAAGAAGCTTTGTTGGCTGGGATAAAAGCTGCAAAAGCAGGTAAGCGAGTTGGCGATATCAGTGAAGCTATAGAAAGGGTTGGTATAGCCAATGGTTATGGGATAGTTGAGGATTTATCTGGTCATGGAGTTGGTTATGAAGTACACGAAGATCCCTATGTGCCCAATTACGGTTCAGCAAAGAAGGGTGCTATTTTGAAACCGGGAATGGTCCTAGCTCTTGAGCCAATGTTCAATCTCGGCACCAAGAAAATTACTCTTGATCCAGATGATTACACTTTTCGTACAGCCGATGGAAAACCAAGTGCACATTTTGAGCATACAATCCTGATTACAAAAAGTTCCGCAGAAATTTTGACAGCATAATTTCGTCATAAACCCAGTCCTGTGACCTGTAAGTCGGTCCCTTGTGTAGGCCGCTATCTTGGCGTACAATTTCTTCATTATTTATAAACAATCATAAAGTATGAAACCACGCCAATATCATGAACGTACGTTAATAGTTATCAAACCAGATGGTGTACAACGCAGTTTAGTTGGCGACATTATTCATCGTTTTGAACGTATTGGTCTCAAGATGGTTGCTTCCAAGATGCTTGTGGCGACTCCGGCACACATAGAGAAACATTACACTCTAGATCCTGAATGGCTTATGAAGACTGGAACCAAGGCGATCAAAGGCTATACTGACAAAGGTTTGAAGCCACCGAGTACGGATCCTATGAAAGTTGTGGCACTTGTTTTGAAAAATCTTATAAAATATATGTCTAGTGGCCCGGTGATTGCCATGGTTTGGGAAGGTGCACATGCTGTAGAAATTGTCCGTAAACTGGTTGGTAGCACTGAGCCATTGACTTCAGATACTGGTACTATTCGCGGCGACTACATGTTGGACTCGTATCGCTTGAGTGACCACAATGAGCGCGCTATATACAACCTGGTTCATGCTTCTGGTTCTTTGAAAGAAGCAAATGAGGAGATCAAGTTTTGGTTCAAGGATTCTGAGGTGATCGATTATGATTTGATTTTGGAAAAAGTGATATATGGTATGACTGGAGGCAAGTAACATTTTTTCAGGCCCAAAATTAGACTAGCTTTAGAAAATCTCTTTGCGTGAGCGTCAAATAGATGTCGCAACTGTTTTAGCTCTTGCACTTATCTCTGCGAAGACTACAATTAGATTAGTTGCGGGAGTACAAATCCACAAAATCAAATTTTTAAGGAGATCAACGAATCCCGCCCCGCGCACCTTTCAACAGGCAAGCGGGTTCGGGGGGCGGGATTCAAATTAGTCGGCACCTTGGTGTTCGACTTGAGATCACCAACCTGTACTTACAGGTTTATGTACTCTCGTAACCATTAGAGGACGTCCACTTACGCTTTGCGTGGTGGGCGTTTTCTAATTTGGGCGGTTTTTCCGCCCAAATTAAGAAGTGACAACTAAGCACATATACCCCCCAACTCGTGCGCCGATAAGTCGATTGGTCGATTAAATTAAGGTATAATTAACGATAATATGAATCCAAAAATAACTTTTTGTACTGGCGTGGGAACTGTTACTGGTGCCAATTTTCTTCTAGAAACTCCGGTTAATAACAAAGATAACTCCGATACGAACGGCGGCAAAATAGGCACGCGTATTCTCATAGATTGTGGTTTAGTGCAAGGTGAAAAAGTAGCCAATGACGAAAATCGTGAACTATTTCAATATGATCTGTCTACTATAAAGGCGCTGATTATCACCCACGCTCACTTGGATCACGTCGGCCGTATTCCCAAACTAGTGAAGGATGGTTACAAAGGACCTATATACTCCACACAAGAAACTCGCGCTCTAGCTGAATTGGTTTTAAATGATGCTGCCAAAATCCTCGATATGGAGGCTCGCCGCGATGGTCTCCTGCCTATTTATGAAGCCAGTGATGTGGCAAAAGTTTTTCCTCTTTGGCAAACTATTCCTTATCATGAGGTCACAAAAATTGCCGATGATGTGTCGATTTTTCTCAAGGATGCTGGCCATATCCTAGGCTCTTCCATGGTCGAGATAACTGTCGGCACAGCTGGTGCTGATACCTCAAAGAAGATCCTCTTTACTGGTGATCTCGGTAATTCACCAGCACCACTTCTTCGCGACACGGAACCGGTTGGCGATGTTGATTATATGGTTATGGAAAGTGTCTATGGCGATCGAAACCACGAGGAACGCGATACTAGAGACCAAAAACTTTGCGATATTATAAACGAGACCTCAAAACGTGGTGGCACATTGGTTATACCGTCTTTTGCCATAGATCGTACGCAGGTTATCCTGTATGAATTGAATAATCTCGTTGAGCAGAAGAAAATATCATCAATTCCAGTCTTTGTCGATTCTCCTATGGCTACTGAGGCAACCCGCATTTATGCCTATAGTACAGAGCTTTTCAATGAAAAAGTCCGTGCACAGATGGCTCGTGGCGATGATGTGTTCTCATTCCCGCGTTTGCAATTTACTACGTCACCAGATCAGAGTCGCGGTATAGATCATGTTCATGGTGCCAAGATCATCATGGCTGGCTCAGGAATGTCTATGGGTGGGCGCGTTCTGGGGCATGAAGAGGAATATTTACCAGACCCCAAGAATACTATTCTGTTGGTTGGTTATCAGAGTCCTGGATCTTTCGGCAGACAATTGTCTGATGGTGTCAAAAAGATCGTAATGCACGATAGAACCGTAAGCGTGAGGGCACAGATAGAGACGATTTATGGATATTCAGCACACAAAGACGGTGATCATCTAGTGGATTTTGTAAACACGGCGACAAAGAGACTGAAAGAAGTTTTCGTGGTGATGGGCGAGCCGAAGTCTTCTATGCACCTAGCTCAGAGGATCAACGACGAATTGGGTGGTAATGCAATCGTGCCTGAAAGATTGAAGGTCTATGATCTGGGGATAGGGCAGTAAGGGAGTATTTACCATCTGTGTTAAAATAAACT
>CAIQCA010000065.1 GCA_903870235.1 uncultured bacterium | reverse complement strand
AGGGGAAAGACCGTCTCTTGCAATATTTTCCAATCTAGCTATTTCGCTGTCAGTATTAGACATATTGATGCCAATATCGTCTCGGAGTATGCCTCCATCTTCTTTTAGGCCGAATAGTAAGTCCCCGCCATCAGTATTTGCGAGTGATGAGACATCAGCCAGAAACTCTTTTTTACCGCCATCAGAATTGTCGGGAAGCGAGGCCTTATATTCCAGCGTCTTTCGTTCCTGTACGTTGTTCTCCACGAGACGCGCTAGATCGTCTGGGGATATGTCAGAAAACGTCTTTGGAATCATAATATCTACATTATACCAATTGCACCACGGACTGTCGCTTAGTATTTACTTGATTAACGCCCCTAACTCCTGCAAGCTGACTCTGATATAATTTATCTGGGGTGACAGTTCTGAAAGCCACCCCGTAGGGCTACACGAATGGTTTTTGTTGTGCAATTTTGCCAAGATAACCGCTTAACTGAGCCATAATTCAAGGGTTCGATAAATGAGGTAAACAGTGACCCCTGCGGTGACAAGAAAAACTGGTAAACAGGTAAACACTAAGTGGTGCTTCACGATAATCCATGACAGGGTAGTTCGATGAAACACAAACATCAAAAGGATGAATCGGATTCAGAATTATCAGAAATAGAGAAGCGTGCGTGGGATAAAATTATCAATAATCTAGTCGAGTATTTTAACACTGAAAATGGAACTGAGTTTTACGAGCGATTTGCGGATCTCATGTCTCGTGTGGAGGATCAATCAGTTGCGAGGTCTCTTTCAGACGTGGAACATCGTGCGCTTGTGTTCATTCAGAAAGAGCGTAAACAAGGGCGCTCTCCTTCAGTGAGAACGGTGTCAAAAACATTGGGGTTTAGGTCATCGAGGTCTGGTCACAGAATTGTCAGCAAACTTAAGGACAGAGGTCTGATCTAGCTTCCTGGCTTGTAAAATAATTTCCATGTTATAATCCGGCCATGCGCATGGATGGCAAACCACAAGAAGTTGTTATCTCTGATGAACGCTTTGAAAAAGCGAAAGTTAATGCCGAGGACGCCTACAAAACTCTCACAGCGATCTCGTGTCCGTATTTGAAAGCAGATGTTCATTTCAATGCAAAAGGTTTTGAACATCTCAAGTTCAAATCTCGCGACAAAGCTCGTAACAGGATGGATCAATACACACGATTCAAACTCGTAAACCTTGCGCCAGAGATTATTCGTCGCTCACATACCGTTCAAGGCATCTGGGAGACCAATGAATGGGAAAGCCAGAAAAGTCACGGCCGGTGGGAAAAGAGACAGCGCCCAGTTACGTATTATGAGTTTGTGGCTGTTATCGGTAAAGCGCGTCTCAAAGTCATTGTGAAGAAAGTAGAGGGACTTGATCCACATTTTTGGAGTTTGATCCCATTTTGGCGTATGAACGAGATAACTAGAGAAAGGAAGCTCTACGATGGTAATCCGGAAAGCGACTAAAAGAAAAACCGCCAAGCAGAGCCTGGTGGTTTTTGTTAGCACTTGGCTACGGTTTTGAACTTAACCGTGAGAGGGCAAAGCCCTCCAAGTGCCAATCACATTGTAGCATGTTTAGCGTGCCGCACGCAAATTTGCTGGTAGCGACAAATTCTACCCTCACATATAGTAGAGGTGGTAAAGCAAAAACCTGGCGTTAAGCCAGGTCTTGCGAATCGATAACCCGTATCCACGGGCAGGTAGCTACAATGTAGCAGATCGTGGATTGGCAGGCAAGAGGACGGAACTTGCCGCTTCCAGCAAATCTTGCCCTCTATCTTTTCTATGTCACTGCGCTATTATTATCTCGGTCAGCAACTTTAGGGTCAGCCGAATCACCGCGGTGTTTAAATCCGGACATGAAACTCAAATCAGGCAATAATTGCCGGTTGTTTAGTTTTGAAAGGGTGTCGAGAATTCGGTCCCAAGTTCGAGGTATGTCGTGTTGTTGGCTACAAATTTTGGTAACACTTTGTTTTGTTGAATTTGGTATACTAAACTGATGAAATCATTAAAACTATATTGGAGTATCACAGGCGTTATCCTTATTTCTTTAGCTTCTTACCTCATTATTGATATGTTTAACGTTGGTATATCAAATTTAGCGAAAAATAATGAACCTTTTTTCATGCTCTTGTATACTATAATACCAGCAGGCTTGTTATTATTGGCGGCTGCCTTGTCTATACTTCATGCGGTTAGGTATGTTAACTCTTTTGTTGTAAATGAAAAAGCTCTGATGTTCATTGTGAATATTGCGGCACTTATAAACCTGGCGAGTTGGTGGTTTGTTCCACTCTGGAAGCCAGATTTAATGTCGAACTGTGGTTTTTCCATTATGTCATCATATCCACGGACAGTTGTCTGTTCAGGCGTATTTAATAATTATTTAGCTTACACTGTTCAATTTATTGTCCCAATAATTTTTCTTTTTTGCTTGGTTGGTTGCGGCATAATAGTAGTAGAATATTTTAAGAATGTTATTTCAAATAAAGGCCAGACTCGTTCTTAAAACCATATTTTGTATAGTGTTTCATTCCAGGTATAATGAGCTTACAAGGGAAGTTGATGTTGTCGGACATCAGTAGAAAATGATAAATAAAAAGAAGATCGCTCTTATCGGGGTGATATGTGTGCTTGTGGTTGTCTGTGTGAGTGCGGTGTGGCTTAGCAAGACGGCGCAGGATGATATAAAAATTGACTCGAGTATTTATTATCCAGTTAGTTATGTTGTAGATGGAGATACTTTTAAGGTTAATATAGTTGACACAAACAAAGAAGAAAATGCCGGAGATTCAAAAATTATAACCGTTCGTGTGCTCGGTATAAATACACCGGAAACCGTTGACCCGCGTAAGCCTGTGGAATGTTATGGCTCCGAAGCCTCCGCCGAAGCCAAGGAGATTTTGAATGGTCACAAGGTCAAGCTGGTTTTCAATCCAGGTAGGGAACTAAAAGATAAGTATGGTCGATATTTAGCCTATGTATATCGCGATGATGCACTATTTTACAATGAGTTCATGATTGAGAAAGGTTATGCTAGAGAATACACTTTTGGCTCAGCTTATTCTATGCAAAAAGAATTTCGCGATTTGGAGACATCGGCGCAGAAAGCAAAGTTGGGGTTGTGGTCTAAGTGTGCAAATAAAAGTAAATATCCTCAATAGCTTTTACAGCATCTCCAGCGGCAATATTGTTCTGATGATATAGACCGTCAGTACAATCTCCTGCTGCCCAGATACCGCCCGTAGTTGTGCGTTGATTCTTAGGGTCAGTGACGACATGATTGGTCTTGTTTAGACTGATTATGTTCTTAGCAAAGTCGGTATTTGGAATAGCACCAATTTCTACAAATATTCCGGTTACATTTAATGTGGTGTCTTTTTTGCTAATCGTATCTGTGTATGTAAATGAGGTGACAAATTTGTCACCGGTAACTTCCTTCGGTACGGCATTTACGATTATCTTTACCTTAGGATTTTTACCAACCTTTTCTATCGTTCCAGGATCTGCTTTAAATATCTCACTTCTATTTAGTAGTGTGACGCTTTTACAATATGCCAACAATTGAGCAGCACTTTCGAAAGCGGCGTTTCCACCACCAACTACAGCAACGTCTTGGCCGTCATACATCGGTCCATCACAGGTGGCGCAGTAAGTAAGGCCTTTATGCTCAAATTCTTTGGCACCCTTTATATCTAGTTGACGGCGACTGCTCCCACTAACGATAAGGATAGTTTTTGCTTCGTATGAACCTTTGTTTGTTGTTATGGAGAAGATGTGGTCTTTGGGGTTGGCGGATTTATCACTATTTTGTTTGCCTATTTCTATGCAGGATTCTCCATCTTTGAAAGTCAATATTTCTGCACCACTGACAGCATCTTTCGCATAGGTCTTGGCATGAACCTCCAAATTTTTTGAAAGCTCTATACCTGAGATGGCAGGAGTACCAACCCAGTTCTCTATCTTTTCTGAGACTGAACTTTGACCAAGCCAATCCTTTGCGATGACGATGGTTCGAAGGCGTTTACGTGCAGCATAAACAGCTGCCGCAGCTCCGGCCGGTCCACCACCAATGATTGCAAGGTCGTATGTCATAGTGGGTACATTGTAGCAAATAAAAACAACTCATTGAAGAGTTGTTTTTATTTTGGACTTATTGAAAATATATTCCTACTTCAATCTCGATCTTCGGAGGAAGGCTGGTACAGCACCCCAATCGTCATCATCATCTGCAGGCTTAGCGGCCGGAGCAACAGGCTTCTTTATATCTGTAACTTTTTCAGCTGGGCCATTTTCATGTTTTGGACCTGGAGCAGAGTGGAAGATTTTACCCTTTTCTTTTTCTGGACTCTTGGAAATAGCTGAAACTGTCATATCACCAAGCGACATGCTCGATGGTCTGGCTGGAGCAGTATTACCTTCAGGAAAACCAGTCGCGATAACCGTGATCTTGACCTCGTTTTTCTTGAGCTTGTCATCGCGGACTGTACCAAAGATAATCTTGGCTTCAGGATCGATAGACTCAGTGATAACTTTGGCGGCATCTTGGATTTCGAACATTGTAAGGTCTTCACCACCAGCAATCGAGAAGAGTACACCCTTGGAACCAGTGATAGAAACATCGAGAAGAGGTGAGTTGATAGCGGCCTTAGCGGCTTCAATAGCGCGGTTCTCACCGGTCGCTGTACCTATACCCATAAGTGCTGAGCCGGCATTTTCCATGACGGTGCGGATATCTGCGAAGTCGATGTTAATGATACCTGGTGTAGTGATAAGGTCGGAAATACCTTCAACGGCGTGTCGGAGTATCTCGTCACACATTGAGAAAGCGTTCTTAACAGTAGTAGCCTTGTCGATAGCGGAAAGAAGACGATCGTTTGGAATAACGATGATGGCGTCTACTTCTTTTTTCAATTCATCGAGACCAACTTCGGCAATACGGCTACGCTGACGTCCTTCGAAGAAGAAAGGTTTTGTGACAACAGCAACAGTGAGACAACCAAGCTCCTTGGCGATGCGAGCAACCATCGGGGAAGCACCGCTTCCAGTACCACCGCCTTCACCACAAGTGACGAAGACCATGTCCGCACCCTTGATAGCATCTTGGATCTCATCACGAGTCTCTTCGACAGCGCGACGACCGAGGTCAGCGTTCATGCCTGTGCCTAGACCACGAGTTAGATTTTTTCCGATGTGAATACGCTTCTTAGCGAGAGACCTGTGTAGGTCTTGCGAGTCAGTATTTATAGTTATGAAATCGACACCTTTAACTTTACTGTTGATCATGTGGTTCACTGCGTTTCCGCCGGAACCTCCAACTCCAAGAACCTTTATACGGGCAAATGCTTCGATATCTGGGGTAATGTTTGGCATAGAAAATGAATTAACAAATGGATAGTTATGTACGCTGTATATTATCACAGCTTGTTCATTATACAAGGGGCATATCTCTAGTTGACTGCCGCTTGGTTTGATTACTTAAATATAAAAAATACAGCTACCAAAGTAGTCAGAACTTCTATATAAAAACTCCAATATCTTGGGTACTCATTGGTGATAAATTTCCAATAATATGAAATCGAATGAGGACCATTTACCAGAACTTCCTTACTCTTGAAAATTCCAAAGCGTCTTTTTGAAAATGGCCATAACCACATGACGCCATCATCTATGGAATCTAGTATGAGGTGACTTAGAGCGCTGACCATCAAAATAAATCCCAAGTAAATCGTAAACGTATTACCAAATAAATATCCGATCAGAGAGACTAGCGCGCAGGTGACGATCCAGAACAAAGGTCCGTGAGTGAAATATTCGCGGTGACTTCGGACCATGTTGGCCTTCTGACTTTTTTCTTCGAAATGAAAACGCACTAGATCAATATCTGGCAATTCGCCAGCCAGTGTCCCGATAATTAAAAGTGTATTTAGTTGTTCATGACTAAAAGCGCCGTTAGAACTGGCGTGAGTGATACTCAAAAGAGCTAAAGCCGCCAAATATCCTCCTGCTAAATGTCCGGGTAAAACCATGGTTTTTATTTAGGTGCGCCATGTATCTGGCGCATTTTGATTACGGTAAAAATTTTGCAAACCAACGTCTGCAAGCCTTAAGGGTATTCTTTAAGAATTGTATGGAAGTATCAAGTTCTGGACCCTCCTCGGTGTGTAAACCCCAGATACAAAGTCCATATGCTACAGCCCAAGTTGCGTCTTTGAAAGAGGAGCTACCGTTTGTTATGCCGATCGTTCCTATGCGAGCAGGAAGTTTTAGCGCCACTTTACCCATGGTTTCTATGGAGTTAAGTCCAGAACCACCACCAGTGATGACGATACCTGCAGGCAAGAGTCCATTGCGGCCAATCTTTTTCAGGTGAACTTCTATGAGTTCAAAAATGTCTGAAAGGCGAGCAGAGATTATTTCTTCAAGTTTCTTTCGTGGATATGAACTACCAGTGATAGCACCAACTTTGATTTGTTCAGCTTCTTCCAGGGGAACTTTCAGTCCGAGAGCAATGTCGTTCGTGATATCTGTTGAACCGATCGGGAAGACTTCGAGAGATGTGGGAATATTATTTTCGAATACAGCGATAGAAACAGTTTCTGAGCCGATATTGGCCAGAACACAGCCTGCCACTTTTTGTGACTTGGTCAGAGTTACGAAGCCAGCCGCGACTGGTGCCGCCATGATGTCTTCTACTTTTATACCAGCTTCATTTACCGCTTGTATCAAGTCGGCCACGTGGTGATCCAGACAAGTTATAAAAAGAGTTTTGCGTTCGAGTTTGTTTCCAGTAAGACCAGCCGGATTACCGAGTGTTGGTATACCGTCTATTTTATATTGAAGAGGGATGTCATAGATAATGCGTCGGTTTGCCTTAGCAGTATGAGGTATATCGTGCTCACTTTGCTCGTCAATCTTCTTCATGTCCAAATCGGTAATTTCAGCATCAGCACGTGAAGTGATGAGTGTGCTGTTCACAACCGTACTAGCTAGTCCAATACCTCCAACGCCTATAAAGGCTTGCTTGATTTTTACACCAGCTTTTTCTTCAGCGATCAGGACAGCATGACGAATACTGTCAGCAACATCGCGAACATTGGTAACATAGCCGTGTCTTAAGCCACGAGATTCTGTTGTACCAATTCCTAGTATTTTAGGAAGGCCTTTTTCTGTTTTTTCTTTGGCGTCGGCAATAACAACCTTTATGGAGTATGTTCCGACATCTATTCCTGTAACGATTGATCTAGCCATAATTAATATGAATAATACCATATGGCGCCCCATTGCGTCACTACCAGTACAAGCATATCAGCAATTTGTGCAGCGACTCGTAAAAACCCTATATTGATTTGTACTGCCCAGTTTTTTACACTTTAAATTTTTTGCGTAGCTGTTTCTCTATAAGCTCCATTTTGTCACCATGATCGTATCCTTTTAAGTGAACACAGCCATGGATCAATAAGAATTCAATAAAATTATTCAATGGTCGGCCAAACTTCACGGCTTCCTTGCGAGCCACTGATCGTGAGATAAATATCTCACCTTCGGTGTCAGAAAGAGGAAAGCTTAGAATATCAGTTGGTTCATTTTTATCTCGATAAATAAGATTTAATTTACGCATTTCTGCCGGGTCAGTGAAGACTAGAGACAGTTTGTATTTTTTGCCAAGGGCGGCTTTTTTTATTGCAGCAAAACGCGCGTTATTTGATTTAACGCGCTGTTTTTTTGTAATTTTTGTCTGACTGGACATTGACGCTCTGTATTACCTGCGTTTCTTAGTCTCAAGTGGAGCTTTTCCAAGTTTGACCAATTCAGCCAAAGCCGCTCTACGGTTTATGGCTTTCAATGTTTTCATCTTGACCTTGTAATGTGATTGGACTCGGCTGTTGTATCTCAAGCTGCGCTTACGTGGAATAACACCAGAGCTTTGGACCTTTCGGCTGAAGCGGCGGAGTATACTTACGCTAGTTTCGCCTGGATTGCGAGTAATTTCTACGTTTTTCATTGTGGGGGATATAGTAGCACGAGTTTTTTTGTCATGCAAGAGTCTAAGAAGGAACATGTGGGATATGGGGCTAGAATTCAGGCGAGCAGTTTTGACATACCTAATATTCTGTGTAGTATGAGTTTTAGGAAATGAACTTCAAACAAATGGGAGAAATTGGTTATGTCTGCTAATTATACGCCGCTTGCTACAAAAGTATTTGGATTGGCCGCTAAAGAGGCGGTCCGTCTTAAGTTTGAGCATATTGGCTCTGAGCTCCTCTTGCTAGGTCTTTTGCGTCTCAGTGAGGGTATTGCTCACGATGTGCTCTTGACGATTGATGTTGATATCGGGGCCATCTGTAATACGATCGAACATATAATTGGTGTAGGACCGGTGGCAGAAGAGTCAGCATCTACCTCTCAGCGGGTATACACACCTATCACGAAAAAGATCCTTGCGCTTGCACAGAAAGAGGCGGGTGATTTGGGTATGGTCCAGGTTGGTCCAGAGCATATCCTCTTGGCTTTTCTCAAGGAAGATAAAAGCAAAGCTGGAGCGTTATTGAAGGGTCAGAATGTTGATTGGACAAAAGTTCAAAGTCTAATCAAGGTTGCGTACGAACATGGTTTGGCCGGACACACATCGGCTTCCATCGATCTAGTACAAGTGAGGGGTTTGGTTGAACTTCCTGCGGACTTTAAAAATAATCTCGATTCCATCCGCGCTCGACTTCCACAACCGCCGGCCGTGCGTTGGTATCGTGGGGTTTGTAACCCACAGGACATAAACTCTGCATTGGAGAAAGCTGACGAAACCGAACGCCTAAATATTACCAAACGGATTTGGGCGACCATCTGT
>CAIQCA010000064.1 GCA_903870235.1 uncultured bacterium | reverse complement strand
GCTATGATGGCTACGACGAGGAGGATTTCGAGCAATGTAAAACCTTTACGAGAGTGCTTCATATGTGGGAGTAAGTATATCACGCCCCCCCCCCGCGGAGAGAGATGGGGGGTGGTGGGGATAATTATTTTTTGTGCCCGGGGTGGGAATCGAACCCACATGACCTCACGGTCGACAAATTTTAAGTCTGTTGCGTCTACCAATTTCGCCACCCGGGCATTTTGTTAACTACAAAAAATATTACCACTTTCACACCATTTTGACCAATAGTTTGAATTGATTAGATGATTTAGTATCACCTAATAATTCACAATTCTCTCCACAACCTTGAGATCAAGATTCTCAAGAACAATTGTTTCATCAACTTTCATTACAACCTGATTAATTTTTACTGATACGTGAAGTAACACTGAATTTGGCATATTTTGCGCAATATTATTTTCAATAAAGACTACACAATTATTGGCCAGCATATTTACAATGCCTCGAAGAAAGAAATCATGCGCCAACATATTTTCAGTGACCGACAAACACGATTTAATATCCTGACGTACATAGAAGCGTAATTCATAGAGATAAACATTGTCTATATAGCTATTCATTGCATTATCGACCACTATTACAAGAGATACAATCGCAAACGCTAAAATCACAACAGATATAGTGGCAATAAATCCCCTTTTATTGATCATGATCTTTTGTCCTATAAAATATTTATTCATCATAAGTTTCATGAACTTGATTGTATATACTCATTTCGGAATCATTTAAATTATATAGATAACTAAAAAATCCAGATAAAAGCACAGAGAGAAGCGCCACATAAATAAGTATTTCGATTAGTGTCATACCATCTCTCGTGCGAGATAAATTTATATTGTTATTTTGTAAACGATATAGCATATATAATTGGCGAAGTGTGTGACAAAACGTATATAATCTCACCATCACAAGTTACAGACTGGGGCTGTGTGGCCAACGAAAAATAACTGCTTGTAGCAAGTGTTTTATCGAATACTTGAAACTCCTTTCCGGCTTGGCGCGTGATCAGATAAATATGCTTGGCATCCTGAATGATTCCATAAACACCACCGGGAATATTTTTTGAATTATAGGGCCCATTCAATACATCTGAGATCAATGGGTTTATCGGCGGTGTTGAAGCCCAAGAAAACAATTCATGATCTGTCGCGATATCATATCCTCCAGAAGTTCTGCCAAAGACAAGATTCCCACCCAAAATACTGGAAACTTTTCCCTCTTGACGAGACCAACCAGTTGGAGAAAATTTTTCGGTGATATTTAATTCAAGAGTCGCCACAATACTTCCAAGATCAGCACGAATCAATTGGTTTTGACTAGCATTAGATATATAGACACCGCCAAGACTACTTGTACTTGTGTCCACCTCTATATCATTTACCTTACTACCAATATCTAAACCGCTCTGCCACACTGGTACCTCCGGATTCGAAACATCGATAACGGCAAGCTCGTCGCCATCCCAGCGCTCTGTACCAAGGTATATTTGAGGACTGGTCGGTGGACTGAAATTGGTGTCACCACTAACCCAATCACCACCATAATTACCATTAAATCCAAACGAAATCGCCGTAGCATACGGTGGAGTAGCTGTTGCATATGGTAATGGCAGTTGATACTTCTTGGAAAGAAAAGGTATGCTCGGCGAAGTGGTGCCACTGAAATCGATAACATGAAGTTGAGCAGCAGTGCTTGCTGCAGCCGCAAAAATCTTCTTACCAATTAATACAAAAGAAGAAATGCCTGGACCAGTATTGATAGATGAAATAATAGATGAGTTGGAGATATTGATCACAAACAAATCTGGGTCTGAGGTGATATTCGAATCAGTCGATACAAAAGCTATTCCATCGCGAACTTCCAAATGGGTAAGCGGCATCGTCGACGAAATTGGTAATGGAATTTCTGTAATGATTGGCGAGATAAAACCTTGTATAAAATCTGTTGAGCAAGCTGGCGAGCTAGATACGGGAATAAAAATAGGCGAAGTGAGATTTAAGCTGAACAAATTAATCATCGACGAACTACTGGCCATAAGTATGACCATCCTTTCATGAGCCCGAACAAAACTTTGTTCTGTAGAAAAAATCCTGGCCGAAAACAGAGCAACAAAAAGAGTCGCTAGTGACATGGCTACCAAAATATCAACAAGAATCATTCCTTCAGTGAATATGTTGTAAGACTTTCGACATGTCATATATCGGCATCATTATGGATAAGGCGATCGCACCAACTATTCCACCAACCACGACCATCATAAGTGGTTCGATGAGTGATGTCGTACGTTTCAGTGTATCTTCTATATCCACATCAATAATCGATGCGGCACGAATTAATGATTCTCCTAAAGAACCAGAGGATTCACCCGCAGAGATAAGTGGCGCTACATAAGCCGGTATTTCTTTGTGTAAAAAAATGTCTTGTAATGGCAAGCCATTCCTCACATCTACTACCCCGTGAAAAATGGCCGAACTCAATGGCTCAAAAGTTGTGGTGCCGATAACTTCGGAATATGCTTCCGCAACTGGTATGCCGGAATTTATCAGAGTTCCCAAAGATCTCAAAAATATAGAGAGTGAATACAAATAAATCAAATTGCCGATAAGCGGTAACCTAAAAACTAGAGAATGAAAAAACTTTTTAAGTACTGGGAATTTTTTATAAACATATACCGTAACGGTAACGACAACAAAACCAGCCACAATAATCAATAAACCCCAAGAGACTAAGACACCTGAAAGCCATATGGTCATCTTGGTCAAAATAGGTAACTCTACATGCATACTGGTAAGCATTGGCACAATTTGAGGAACAACTCCGCGCATAAGACCAATTGTCAGAACAACTGCTAAAAGAGCAATTACTACGGGATAGGTCATGGCTGAAAGGCATTTCTTTATGAGTTCGTCTTCTTTGGCGAGCAAATCATGAGCAGATTTAAGGGCTGAAGAAAGTCCTCCGACGCGTTCACCGTGCTCAATAATTCCGGCCAATGACTTAGAAAGACCGACATTATCAAAAAGAGCTTGTGACAAAAGACCACCGGATTCAACCCGACTACGTACTTTCTCTATACTGGCACGCTTCTTACCAGAACTACCGCTTCTTGGTCCGTGTCCTCCTTCAACTGTTCCCTTCTTGATAATTTCTAACCCTTGGCCAACTGATAAACCAGCTGAAACGTACATTTCAAGTTGTTCGAGTAGAAATATAAGATCTCGTCTACTCCAAGAATACACCCGTCTGGGAGAAAAATTAATAAGGGAGAAAATCATGTTGCTAGTACGCGCGTCAACTCTTCGTGCGAAGTTATGCCCCAATCGACCTTTTCGAGACCATCTTGGTTTATAGAATGAAAACCATGCGACTTTGCATAAGACGCGATATCTGACAGAGACTTTTTGTCTGCAATCATCTTCTGCATCTTGTCATCGATCAGACAAACTTCGGCAATAATCGTTCGGCCGTGATATCCGGTTTGATTGCAAGATTCACAACCAACCATTCCACAATCGCGACAAATAGTCCGTACTAACCGCTGAGCGACGATAAGTCGTAAAGTGGCCGCCAACAAATAATTATCAACTCCCATATCTAGCAAACGTGGGATTGTTTCCAGTGCGGAGTTCGTATGTAAAGTTGAAAGAACTAAGTGGCCAGTCAAAGCCGTGTGTACCGCCACGCGCGCGGTTTCATTGTCACGGATTTCACCAACCATGATAACGTCTGGGTCTTGACGTAGAACCGAACGAAGACCTGAAGCAAATGTCACACCGTGTGTCTGTCGAATATGGACCTGACTAACACCAGCAATTTCATATTCAACTGGATCTTCAAGGGTCACTATGGAGAGAGGCTCTCTTCGCTTCGAGGTCAAACAAGTGTGAAGCGTTGTGGTTTTTCCTGAACCAGTTGGACCAGTTACCAAGATAAGCCCACTAGTCTTCTTCAGGGCTTCGATGATGGCATAGACATGATCCGGAGTAAAACCAAGGCCAGCAAAAGAAGATTGTCCTGCTATTGCTGTTGATAAAATCCTCATCACTGCGTTCTCGCCATAGTAAGTCGGCATGAACGAGATACGAATATTGTAAGCCTGACCATTGACGTGAGTTTGCCAGCGACCATCTTGCGGAACAGCATGCACATCCGTACGAGCTCCAGAAAGTATTTTTAATCTAGAAATAAACTCATCAGTGAGACGTCGTGGTAATGTACCAACTTCGCTAATCAATCCATCCGATCGCATCCTAATTAAAATATCCGTATGCCTCGGATCACAATGAATATCGGAGGCACCTTCTGCCACAGCCAAACATAAAATATTTTCGACAGCCTCATTGGCCGTCATCGAGTTATTTATGGACTTAATACTGGCAAGGTCTTTGTACATACAGACATAATAGACTTCATTGATAAAATTTCGGTCAAAAAATGATAAATAACCGTATAATTAATTTCCAAGAAAGGTTCGGAAACAATATTGCATAATTAAATAAGTGTGGTACTATTTCGCACTAGTTGTTCCTTCTAAATTAGGAGGCAACTAGGCCACGTATTGGCCTAGTGGTTAAATAAAAATCGTGGATCTTCATATAAAAAGATCTGCAAAACAAGGAGTCGAACAGGTGGAAAACAAATCAAACGGTGTTAATGGTCAATGTCAGAAACCAGCATTCAAGATTTCACCGGATTTATTATCCGTGTTGCACAGGTCACGTAGCGCCCTAACATTTTTGACAGGACCTCTGTGCTCCGGTAAAACATTTGCATTGGAATTCATGAACGCGCTTCTCTTAGAAGAGCTGCCGCGAACAAATGCTCTCACCGCGACCATCTCCATGAGCGGTGAGATGAAGAATCGAATGCAACAAAGTGATCCGATTGGTCGTGCACTCTTACAGTTCAAGCCACTCTCGGATATGGGTGAACTTGTTCCAGACGACCTGACCCTCAGTGTCGCTCTCGATGGTTTGCAGCGCGAATGTTTAGCTATGGCTGGACATAACCCATACCGTGGTGAATCACGCAACATCCTGATCGACGGCTTCCCTCGCACAGCAGCTCAAGAAGCATTTATCCGTTCACTTCACATGCCCTGGACGGCCATCTGCTTCACGGCTCCAAAAAAGCTCTGCATGGAGCGTTCGCAAGAACGCCTGAAGAAGCTTGGTCGAGCCGATGATGCCAATATGGCGGTCTTGGAGAATCGCTGGAGCAAATGGATCGAGTTCACACTTCCAACATTCGAACGTATGTCCAGTTACGATCGCAATTCAGTTGTTTGGATCGACGGTCGCTTACCACTCCAAAGGAAGATCAATCTGGTCTTGAAGCAAATGGTGCTCAAGAAAAAGACTTACGTCCATTTGCGGTCATGTCTTTACAATCCCAAGCACGCCGTGACGAAGACAATCACCGCCGTGGATAAACCGGCCCCGAAAGCAAAAGTATTGCACCCAACGGCCGCTGTGATTGGAATCGGCACAATCACTTGGACCGGCATCCACATGGGGATCGTCCCACATAAATCCACCGCAGTATTCGGTGGCGGCCGTGGTATCATCCCCTCCTATCTGCGCCCGAGTACGCCGGACACTCAGTCCTCAGCGCAAAATCAAGCCTAGCCGCTTCACAAGCTACTCTTCGAACCAAGGCCTCAAGCCCCATACTCGGAGAGTTTTTTATTATCCAAAACCCAAAAAGCCTGCTTCTAGGCCTTTTTTATTTGCCCAGTAATCTGCTAGAATAGTCCCATGAATCTAGACCAAAAAAACACAAAGACCAACAATACAAAAACAAAATTATCAACCGATTCCTACAAAGGTGTTCGTGATTTCTTCCCAACAGATATGGCCATCGAAAAGAGTGTATTCGATATTTGGCGTAAAAATGCCGAGAAATATGGCTATGAGGAGTATAATGCTTCAGTCTTGGAACCAGCTGATCTATATCGTGCCAAATCTGGTGAGGAAATCGTCAACGAGCAAACCTATACATTTACTGACCGCGGCGATCGTGAAGTAACTCTGAGACCAGAGATGACTCCTACTGTTGCCCGTATGGTTGCAGCCAAAAGACGTGAGCTTATATTTCCTTTGCGCTGGTATTCTATCCCTAATCTTTTCCGTTATGAACAACCCCAACGTGGCCGTGTTCGTGAACACTGGCAGTTAAATGTCGACATCTTCGGCGTTGAATCTATATCGGCGGAGATAGAGACTATCAATATGGCCTACGACATAACTCGTGCTTATGGTCTCAAAGATACTGATTTCGAAATACGCCTAAATAATCGCAAGGTCATGAACTATGTGACAAGCGATGTCTTTGGGTTGGATGAAGTTGCCGCAACTAAAATCTCTAAACTTATAGACAAGAAAGACAAGCTGGATCCTAAGGCTTTCAAGGCTGGGGTTGAAGTAGTATTTACTGAATCAAAGAAGTCAGAGGAAATTACCCAAAAGTTTTTAACTCTCTTGAACTCAAAGAATTTCGAAGAGTTTACTTCCAATTTACCGCAAACCAATGAAGAACACGTCGGCCTAAAGGAAATCAGAGAAGTCATGGCCGGCTTAGAGCGTCTTGGTATAACAAACGTTCGATTTGATCAAACTCTCATGCGTGGTTTCGATTATTACACCGGAATTGTCTTCGAAGTTTATGACTTAAATCCAGTCAATCGAAGATCTGTCTTCGGGGGTGGTCGTTACGATGATCTATTGGCCTTGTTTGGTAATGAGAAAGTGCCAGCCGTCGGTTTTGGAGCCGGTGACGTTATTGCCCGTGACTTGATGGAGACTTATGGAACTCTTCCCAAAACCAATGCATCGGCTGATATTGCTATTTGCGTCATGGGCGAACAAAATACCTCTTATGCTTTGGATGTTGCTCAATCACTCCGTGAAAAAGGAAAACGTATAGCTGTAGACCTTTCAAACAAGAAAGTTGGTGAGCAAATTTCTCGTGCAGACAAGCGTGGTATTCCGGAAATTATTTGCATCGGCGATGAAGAGACTAAGACAGGTAAACTCAAGATCAAGGACCTGAAAAGTAGCCGAGAAAGAGATTTAGAACTATAAAAACCGGGTAAATATGTTGTTTTAGGTACACACATTTGTCACTTTGAATCCTAGCATTTCGTTGGGTGTTTTTCCATTTAAGCCACAGTGTTCAAGGTTGTTGTAGTAATTGTTCCAGATTTTGATTTTCTTTTGTAATTCGGAAAATGTTTTAAATGTGTTTTGGTCATAGAACTTCTCCTGATCTTCGCGATGACTTCTTTCGACTGTACCGTTCTGTGCTGGCTTACCCGGATCAATCAAATAATGGATGATATTGTTTTGTGTACAGAAGACATCTAGAGCATGCAATCTTTTAACAGTTTGGTCACTTCTTTTGTTTGTACCAACGTAGTAGTTGGTGAATATGCTCCCATTGTCTGATTTGATGGCATGAATCTTGTGTGGAAATCTTTTCATCGCATCTGCTAGAAATTGAATTGAGTTGTATGTGGTCTGTTCATCATACACACTCAAGTATCTCCACCTAGAAGCAGTATCAATGGCTGTATATTGGTAATATCGCTTACCAGAGACCTTTCCTGGCACATACTTCACATCAATCTCAACCAATTCACCTGGTTGTCTTAGGGCTCTGATATATTTGTACTTAACTTTCTTGATACGGTACTTCCTGACTAAATCTTCACTTTTGAGAATCTTTCCAACAGTACGTTCGTGGATGTGAATACCTTCTTTTTCTAATTTCCATTTTAATTTGAGCGCACAGAGCTTCGTCTTCTTTCTCATATTAACGACTCTTTCTTTTACGTGAATTGGCGACTCTTTAGGATTACTCTTAGGCTTAGTGGATTTAGGTATCAAACCTGCCTCACCCTTAGCACGATATTCTTTTAACCACCGTTTGAGAGTCCTTCCACTGTGAGGGAATATCTCAATTACATCTTTTAACCTCACATTACCGCTTTCTACCATTTGTACCCATCTTAAACGCTCCTCGACTATGTTTTTAGGCATATTTGTACACATTTATTAAGTCTACTAAAAAGTGCCAAATGTGTGTGCACATTACCTTGGTCTATCCTAAAATGCCATTCCAGTGCTATGATATACCATTATGGTTCACAGGATAATAAGTAAAATCAAAGTTGTAATAGAAAAAATTGTAATGATAGTTTCGTATTAATTTTACCGAGATGTTTACATCAATAGTTTTAAAATTACAAAAACTTGGATCATTTAGTATGTGGCGCAAGATCACAAATTTCTGGTCTTTTGTTTGTTTTGCGGCGATTCTCTACGATTTCTTTCACGCAAATGTTTTAGCAGAAAGTAATATTCTATTGGCTATCGCTGGAATTTTTGCCGCTTCTCTTGCCATATATAGCGCCGAAAAGGAATTTCGTCGTTGGCATGATATGCATACCTCCATACATCCAGGTGAAGCCTATGTGATCCTATGGACATTCCTTATAATTTTCTTGATTGTTTATGGGATTATTTTCCATATCCCTTATCACATGCCGGTAGAAGTTGGGGCTTCATATATCGCGGTTATTACCATTCTGGCCATAACCCGTGAATCAAAAAATTTCTATAAGAGGAAAAAGGGTAAAGAGTAGATAAAAAATTTAATTAAAAAAGCCTCACAAACCACAAAAATTGGCTGCTGTTTTCTAATTGTTTTTAGAGATAGCCACTGAAGGTGAACTACCAAGAGATGCCATGGTCCATTTATATAGATCGGTAACATCTTGTTTTCTGTCGTCGGATCCGAGAACGATGATAGCTAGCGTACTAGTGCTGAGTGCATTGTCTGGGTCTGTATAGGAAAACATTGATACCATTGTTTCTTTGGCCGCATTGGTTTTTCCAGTTTTTCCACCAATAAATTCTGGCATGCCACTAAAAATATTGAAATTATACAGAACATATTTGGAATTATAAGCCGTTGCCGGTATTGTTTTTTGCGATAGTCTCGTTATACCAAGGAGATATTGTTGATTTTCATAGAAATAGCGAGAAAGTCGGAACAAGTCCTCGGCTGTAGAGACATTGTTTTCTGAAATGCCGTGAGGATCTTCGAAATGTGTGTCGTTCATCCCTATGGCAGAGGCTTTGGCATTCATCAGTTTGATAAATCTATCGTTGCCATATGCATCGGCCAAAGCGACTGCTGCACCATTGTCTGATTGCATAAGTAGGGGATATAGAAGTTCGGTGGCTGTGAGCAGATCCCCGAGTTTCAAGGTTTTTTCTCCCAAAGTATTTTCAACATGTGTCGAGATTTTGATTTGTTTGTTATATGTAATGGCTTCGTTTGCGACGATGGCGGTTACTAGTTTTGTGAGCGAAGCGATCGGTCGAACATCATTGGCATTCTTTTCAGCGAATACTTGTCCTGTGCTTATATCTGCGACTAAGTAGGAACTGGCTGATATTTGGGGCATATTGGCCGCAACTATAGGGCTATGTTTGAACTGCTCAGTCGTGGTACCTTCATAGACAAATATTGGGATTCCTGTGTTTGCGAAGGCAAAAACTTTCTTAGCATCACCTGTTGCAAGTCTTATACAGCCGCCAGTATAGCCAAGTCTTACCGGTGTGCCATTTGGATATGTTGGCCAACCGTGGATGAAGAAATTTCCATAAAACTGCATGCTGTAGGGCATGTAAACTTCACCGATCGAGGAAAGATGAGATTTTTCTTTTGTCTGGATCGTATAAGCCCCAACAGGAGTTTGCCATCTCGAACCTTCTTTACCCTTGGAGATGATTGGGTATTCATCTACAACACTTCCATCCTGATATAGAGAGACTTTCATTCCACCCAGATCAGCCGCAATAGCTTTTCCTGTACTTGGTATATGGTCATTGATATCGAAGGTGGAAATACTACGGGTATTTAGGACGCTAACTGTCACAGCTTGTCTGGCGGCGCGTTCACTAAGAATAGAATTAAGTTTAATTTCATTGTCTGCCATTATTTTCTGGTAATTTTCTATATCGGCTTTATACATCAGATTACCTAGATATGGAGAACCAAAATAAGCCAACGAGATTAGTATAGCTACGACAAATATATACTTTATGAAAAACATAAAGCCGCGTTTATC
>CAIQCA010000063.1 GCA_903870235.1 uncultured bacterium | reverse complement strand
GCACTTCAGGAAGTTCAGGCATATTGGAATATTAGACGACGTGCGCTTATCTATCAAGTAGCCTAAACAAGAAGACCGCGCCAGCCACCGACACATTCAGAGATTCTTTTTTACCAACCATAGGTATTTCAGCAATTACATCAGACAGTTTCAAAAGTTTAGCCGAGACACCATCTACTTCATTACCGAGAATGATGACCGCACCTCCGTCGAAGGTATTTTTTACTTTCTTATAATCAACAGACTTCTGTGATTGTTCAAGTGCAATTATCTTAAGCCCTTCTTTCTTCATTTTATTGATTAAGGCCACAACACTTTTATCATCGACATATTCCCACTCCAAAATATCTTCTGCTCCAAGAGCTACCTTAGCAAAATCTTTGCGCTTCCTATCGAAACGATCCAGTGGCGTCGGAGTAGTCCCAACACAGTAGACTTTTTTGATGCCAAGAGTCTCCGCGGTTCGGAAGATTGAACCAACATTATAAACACTACGGATGTTGTCCAAGATAAGTCGCGCATCTCCCCCTTTGGTCTTCGGTTGTTTCTTTGCTATCATATACATATAGAATTATCACATAACACAATATTATGCTATCACTATTTCCTACTTTACTTTCGTGGAGCCAAATTTCACCACTCATTATACGTTTGACCTTGGGCGCAGTATTTCTATACTGGACTTACCAAGCTATAGCATCCAGACCATTATCGACCCAGAAAAAAGTCATCGCTTTTATTGAGTTCATCACCGGAGCTCTTTTGGTAATTGGTCTCTGGACCCAGGGCGCAGTTATTGTCGTCATCATCAACCTTGTTGTTCGTTTGGTAGAGCGTGTGCACAAAAAAGCTTTCCTCACGAACGGAGTAAACTACTATTTGATACTTTTGATACTAGCAATCTCTCTACTTGTTACTGGCGCAGGAATCTGGGCCATAGATTACGCCGGACTATAAAGACCGTATAAAGTATATACGAAATGGCCGGCGAAATGACTTATCGTCGATTACACTCGTGGACGAGTAAACAAGAGGTACATCACCATGGAGAAGAGGATCAAAATAATTAACACTGCAATCCATCCCCAAGAGATATTGCTAAGAGAAAATAAGGCTGAAGCTGAAAGCGGATTACTGTTTTGTGTAGGCTGAACCGGTGGCTGAGTTGCGGCCGGCTGAACAATTGTTTGAATGATAGGGGCCGGACGATAATAAACTCCACCGACTGGATGAACTGTTAACTCATTTGCACAGGCACGGATACCAGTCTTACCATCACTAGAGGTCACACTCACAACCGCACTCTTGTCGCCTGTTGTGGAATAAAATTTTGTAACTGACGCCTGATTTCCTGATAGACCGTCGGTTCCTGTCCAAGAATAAGTATATGGTGCCACACCGCCCGTTACTTCAGAATCCCAGGTAGCTGGCTGATCGGTAGCCACCGATTCTGGCTCAACTGAACAAGTCACATCGAGACCATTAAAATTATTCGAACTAATATTTGGGTTAGCGATAGAATAAACCTGCGGATATATCGGATTCTGATATGTCGTATAAGTGTTTTGGTAAGTATTTTGATAACCAACATTAACCGGGTTAACACAATATGCTGTGGCGGTTTGGCCGCCAGAAGAAACAACCACCGAGGCGTTTTTGAGGCCTTGGCTGTTGTAAGCATAGTTGACTCCTTGGCTATATCCATACAAACCATCAGAACCTGACCATGAGTAGTTGTATACACCATTACCACCAGACACTACCGCAGACCAGTAAACAGAAGTGCCGTAGGGCACCAACGTAAAACCTTTGTCACTACTACAGCTCACTTGGAGCGGAAGGTAATAGTTATTGTTGTAGTTATAGTAATTCTGATTGTTGTTGTAATAAGACGAACTAACCGATACAGAGTTGTTACAAGCTCTTGTTAGGGTTTGACTACCGGAAGTAACAGTCACAGATGCAAATTTATTTCCTGTATTGTAATAATTTTTATATACGCTGGAACCGTAACCTGATAAACCCTCATCACCAGACCAGCTATATGTATAATATCCATTTCCACCAGATACATTGGCAACCCAGTTCACAGAGTCCCCAGTAGAAACTACGATTTGGCCGGCTGAACAAGAGACATTGAGGTTGGCTGTCGAATACACAAAATTTGCCACTAGGTTTCGATTTGCATTGGCAGTAAAAGTATAAGACAAGGACGAAGAAACAGATACGCTACCTTCGGTCCAATTAACAAATGTGTAGTTAGAATAAGGAGAGGCAACAACTGTAACCGCTGAGCCTGAATTAAATGTTCCACCACCAGAAGTTGTTCCACCAGATGAAGAAGAAGTATTTATAATATAAGTAGTCACTGGAGGTACAACCGAACCCGTGACCACTATCACATTACTTCTTGCAACATCTACGTAACCATTATCGAGAAGATAACGAAATTCATAAAGCCCTGCTGTGGCAGGGGCGTTAGTAGTAAATGTCCCACTGGTTGCACCGGCAGTATTACTCCAGGTTGTATAGTTAGTATCTGGATTACCAACCTGATACAAAGCTACCCAATCAGCAGTGTGTCCACTTCTACTTATAGGCGCTGACCAATTGAGAGTGATCAGGGAACCTGATGCGACCGTTGTTGGAGAGGCAACAAGAGTGTAAGCGGCTCCATGAGCAATCGTGGTCGATACAGCAAAAACTACAAATACGGCCGCAATCATGCTGACCATTCTAAACAAATGAATTTTGTTGGTATTAATATTTCTCATAAAATTAAATCACGCGGCCTTGTTGAGCCACAAATTGTTATCTACTTATAAGGTATATGCTATAAAAAATCCTATATTAAAACTTGAGAAAAGTCAAGTGGCACAGTCGAGACACCTCCCCACAAAATTATCACATGCAGATGCCTTGGTAATAGACTATACTAGGCCATAAGTTACATACATCAATCACCTCAATGGATATCCCTTATCAAATCTGGTACATGCTTCCACCACTCCTTATTATCGTTGTCATGCTTTTGATGCGATTCAAACCAACCAATGAAGCAGCCTGGGCTCCGGACCAAAAAGTTTTAGCTTTCGCTGACATAAACGGCGCTTTGGTCACCGTACACAATGTCAGAAATTTTAAATATAAATCTCAAAAAGATTATACGCCTCTTTACTATGACAAGACCTATGACATCAACCAAATCAAGTCCGTAGACTTTGCCTTTGTGCCTTTTTCGCGATTTAAGTTCTTGGCGCATACATTTCTCACCTTCGGCTTTGAAGATGGGTCGTATGTCGCGGTCTCAGTTGAGATCAGGAAGAAAGTTGGGCAAGAATTTTCAGCTCTGATAAGTCTATTCAATCAATACGAGCTCATGTACGTCGTCGCCGATGAAAATGATGTAATAAAATTGCGCACAAATTATAGAAATGAGCCTACGTATCTATATCCCATGAAAATTAACAAGGAACAACAGCAAAAACTTTTCCTTAGCATGATCAAGAGAACCAATAAACTGAAAAATCAGCCAGAGTTTTACAATTTGTTCACCAATACTTGTACAACAAATCCAGCTGATCATATACACGAAATAGCTCCGGATCAATTCCAACGAAACTATAAGGTATTCCTCCCCGGTTACTCCGCATATCACGTTTTTGATTCAGGATTGATAGACACCGATCTCACTTTTGAGAAAGCCCGCGAAAAATTCTTTATCAATGAAAAGGGTCAAGCTAATCCGGACAACAATAGTTTTTCTAGAAAAATTAGAGAGTAAATAGAAAAGCCCCGTAGTTGAGCAGGGGCTCTTCTACGGGGCCAAAATAACTAACTGACCCTGACTGACTTCATCGTTTCAATCCCGGTGATCCGTGCGGACAAGTCACCAAGGAACGAAGGTTCCGTTTGTCGAACCGGCTCCAGAACAACTCTTCACATTCTGGGAAGTGATACGACGGCGGAAACGAGTGAACCCAGAGTTCAGCGAACGGCAGCGGACGGAGGTACTTGCTCGTCATGTTTTTGATCGCGACAGCCGCGCTGACGATACAAGCCGGACTCACGTATTCGATCCGTGAGTTGAAATAGAAGTTGGCTTCAACCAACTTTTCCATTCCGCTGTAACTACCTCCACAACAGACAAGCCCCTCCGGAGCAAAGGCTTGCTGATGTCCCGTATTGAAGAACGGAATCCTGTTCACGTCCCCACCAGGAGCCAAGTCAACCAGACCATCCCACGACCGGATGAAGCCGAGGTAAACATCCACGTTCCACTGGCTCCACATGCGTGTTTGCTGGCCATCTTGCTCAGTATGCTCGTGATGACTGAGTTTAATGATCAACTGTTTCCCCTCGGCCCAGTAAAACTGCTCAGTAATCCGAGCTCGTTTTTCTGGATCACGATAAGGCAAATCCGCGGTACCAATTGCGACCTGAGAGAACATGCCGAAACCACCTTCCCGCATTCCATGTAATACGTCTAGAAACAAGCCGCGATCCGCAAATTCTACCGGCGGCTGTTTACCATTTTGTGTTGCTATCATTTCAACGATCTCCTGTGATGTAACTTAACCTGTTACATAAGGTTTGCACGAATGTGCCTACTTTATATTGTATCAATATTATAGTAGTCTGTCAAGGTAGCAACGTATCATGCCTTGTTCAGGAGAACGTACAGAAAATTTATTAACAACGTTTCCATTTATAAGAAAACCGCGAGAAGCGTTGGACATGCGTCCCACGGTCTTCTCACGGCTTGTTTGGCTGAGGTTAGTAACCAGCCAATAATTTTTCGAACTTGGCGGCCTCACGAGCTTTCGCTGTCAGATACATCTTGACGGCAACAATCACCCGCTCTTTGCTAGCTTCCGCAAAGAGTTGCTGCCACAACACCTCAAGTTCCCCTTCGGCGCCACTTTCGTAGCTACGACGGTGTTCATCACGCGCGGTGATCGTCGAGTTCTTTGTCATTGACACTGCCGCCACGGTATTTATGAGCGGAACCGGGATCGTAAATACGAGATCCTTTTCTTCATCGGTGAAATGAAGGGCAAACAAGTCATAGTAAGCCTCTTCTGCATACCACCCATCTTCATCCTGCGTTTCCAAGAAGAGAGCGAGGCCGTCCATTTTTCCACCACCAACGTGATACAGGTGGTCAATGACGACGCAAAACACCGCATTGGCCAGAGCATAATCCTGCCCTCCACCAATCGTCTTTGCCCGCTCAGAGAGCTCATACAATTTCTGAATGTTCATAACACCACACTACCTTTCCGGCGCTAAATCGCGCCTAGAACTTTTTTATAGTCGGTCTGTTCCAAACGACATCACCTTTTCAAACAAACATTGCACTTCTAATATTATAGCATATTGGAAGGCCATCTGTCAAGTACAAAAACAGGCACCCTCCGAAGAAAGGTGCCCATTCTATATAAACCGAGTTACTAAATGATAACTGTACTATTGAGCAACAACGAACCGGCTTTGATACCCTTGATTCCCCGGCCTGATATCTCCCACACCAACGTGAGTACCGATATAAACATTACGGGGACTATCGTCACTCCACTGCACACTCGGAATGGTGTCTGAGAAAGTGCGAGATCCAGTACAGAGGGTCCTGCCATTTATATCCATGTGACTCATCTTTTCAAACAAGTACGCCGTGCCCGCAACAAGGCGCTCCAACAGGGTGATCCCAGCAATCTCTTGTTTTCTCAAATCATCACCGGACTTACCGGCCAACGAGTGCCTGTCTGCATCTCGGCTATCACGCACATCACGAATCCAAACCCCATAGGAGTGTTCGTCTGGACTACGATCGTTGTGAGTGACCAGACTGTCGATGTGTTTGTGGCCTGTAACGTTGTGAATTCTCCTAGCCACCTCAACCCACCTACTAAGAGTGAGGTACCTGGGAAGTATTACTAAACGATCAAAACCATCAACATGATTAGGAACGGTGAGTCCCGAGAAATCTGGATTGATGTGATAGAGGTTCTTGTAGTGTGCAATCCACCACTGAACCCTGTCATTCACATCGGTTTCCTTGGACTTCTTGGGTGCAAATGGATCCTTGTGTTCATTGAGAGCTTGAATATGATTTTTGTTGAGATGACCATTTGAGAGTTGGTTAAACAACTCCTTCAAACACCCTGCCAGCCGACGATCCGCCAAAGACGTCTCGTCAATGTCTACTTTTTGAGCAGCCATATGTTCTCCTTTTCTATTTAAGGACAGCATCAAATGGCACATCGCATGCCATTTTCTATCCTTATGCAATATATAACATAATGCAGATGAGTCAACTCAGAGTAACATTAATTGGTTGTGCGCCTAGCACAGGAGATTATATGGAAACGATGATGGGAAAGATAATGTTTATTAAAGAAATAACCTTAATATAAAAGGAAAGAGCCACAAGGTGTGAGCTGGTGGCTCTCCTTTGTGGCTCTGGTGTAGCTGGTTAGTTTGATGCTGCTTTACCAATCGGTAAAGCTGAGAGGCTACCTTTGGTATAACGGTAGTGATATCCCTCAACAACATCATTAATTTTTGTTCGGTCAAACTCGACGTACAGGACTTCTCCGGGCCTGACCTCAATGAGCACGTGCAACTCCTTTTCTGTACGATAGACCGCCTTCACTGTCACGACCTGCCACTGCGACAGCAGACACGACGACAGGGAGGTACCTCCACTGAGACAGTCGCTTGCTAATGAGGACAGTGTGATAATGGCAATGGCGCTACCAGCCATCGACCACACGAGCTTTTCCGAAACACTGCCTAGCACCAATGCCAACACATTACTCATGACATGGTGTGCAAGGAATAGGATTCCGATCAAACACAAACATCCAACAATCTTCCGTTTCATCTGTTTACCTTCAACCTTTCGTTTTTGACAATGAGCAGATTTGCACTTTATCCAAACGAGTTCTCTGGGATTTTAGCCCCACGACCCACTTGAATGTGCCTATCTACTTCTTTTTATATTATAGCACACCTGATAGTCATATGTCAAGCACAATAAAATGGCTAAAAATATGAGTCTTATGCGTACCTTAGTATATTAAAATACCCTTCAGTACCATGCGCTGTTTTGTTTTCTATAGACCTATCTGTTTTGTGCGCCCAGCTGGATTCGAACCAGCGACCCTCTGCTTAAAAGGCAGGTGCTCTACCGGGCTGAGCTATGGGCGCAAATTTATGTAATTTTCAATTACGTCTTCTTTCGGCGCAATTCAACTATAATGCCACAAAAATGACCTTTAACGCAAACCTAACAACAACTGCTCTATGGCCAACTCCATATTCACTAGTCCGCGATGCCCGTCGTGATATATAGATATCATCCTTTCAGTAAGTTTATTCAGCTCCTCTTTTGAATAATTCCCCGCATATTTCTTCGACTTACTGAAAACAAATGGACTCAGACCGGAGGCGCTGGCACTAGCGGCCTCGCTTGCAACAATGATTGATTTTGCCTGCCAAAACAAGGTACCCAAAATACTTTCTGTTTCTAAGCCTATATCGATAGCCTGACGATATATGGCCCAGGCCCGTCCGGAATTACGTTCACCCAAAGCGTCGCCTAGAGCAAAAATATTGAAATCCCGTTTGGCATTTGTCGCGGCTTCCTTAAGATCACTTGTGACAACTTTTTCCGCATTTTTTTCTAGAGACTTTTTTAGTTCGGCATTGAGCTTCCCTTCCAAAATAATAAATATATTCTCAGATTCCTTCATCATCTCGGTTAGTTTGGAAATCTGTTCTTTTGCTTCAGCATTTTCTATAACCCTATCTAGCAAAATAAGATACTTGGAAGAAAAAAGGCCTTGCCCGCCAGCATGTTCCTGTATGGCCGAAAAACTCCAATGATCTGCGTCTATCTCCGCAAAAGTAGCATCTGGACGTTTGGTACGCAGAGACTTCACTAGTGCACGCGCTTTGTTCGCGGATGCCTGCGTATCTGTGCCGTGGAATAGGTAAAGCATAATGATTCAATTATAGCGCAAAAGAAATCTTTCTCTCGTTTTCGCTCATATATTCAAAATCAATCTTTTTAATATCTGCTGGCAGCCCACTTTTTACATTGTCGGCCCATTCGATAAGAACCAAGTTACCTGGGTCAGCGACAATACTTTCAAACTCCAACGCTCCGAGATCAACGCCATCTTCTAAGCGATATGCATCAATGTGGATAAGGTGTTTATAAGTCACAACAGTTTTTTGGGCCGGACTTTCATTAACTTTGTTGGCATCTAAATCGTATTTTTTCATAATCACAAAAGTTGGACTGGTTACAGTATTCTCCACACCAAGAGTGCGCGCAACAGCCTGAACAAAAGTGGTTTTGCCAGAGCCAAGTTGGCCATTTAGAGCGACAACCGTAGCCTTTTTAGAACTTGAGTCCACGCCAGAATTTTTGGCAGACATCCCAATGCCACCAAGCCACTCCTTCGCGAGGTTTTCTGTTTCAGCCAGTGAATGTGACACAAAAATTTTCATATCGGCACTTTATCATAAGAAACTCCGCACGCCCATCCCGAAGTAGCTACTTCAACTCGCCCCAGTTATTCCCAACCAAAGCGTTCGCTGTCAGTGGAATTCCTTTTGTTTCTTTCAAGGTCATGACGTTTTCCATTATTTTTTTAATCTCCGGCACAACCTGATCGACTTTGCTTTCGCGGATTTCATACACCAATTCATCATGCACTTGGACAAGAGGAAACACATCATTTTCTAAACCAGCTTTTTTACAATATTCATATATACGAGACATAGCGATCTTGATGATGTCTGCCTCAGTACCTTGAATCGGTGCGTTTATGGCCATGCGTTCAGCCGCAGCCCGAATAAACGGAATCTTAGATCTTATTCCCTCAAAATAACGACGGCGCCCAAAAAACGTTTCTGTATAGCCACTTCTAGCGGTTTCGGCTTTCACACGATCAAGATAGGTCGCAAGACCACTAAAAGATTCAAAATAATCATTAAGGAATTTCTGCGCCTCGTCACGTGATGTCCCAAGATTTTGTTTAAGGGCCGTGACACCCATACCATACATAATTCCAAAATTAATCACTTTGGCCTGACGACGCATATCCGAAGTAACCTTGTCAGCTGGCACTTTGAAAACAAATGAGGCAACCGATGTGTGTACGTCCTCACCATTCTTGAAAATGCTTACAAGTTTTTCATCACCGGACAAAAATGCAGCGATACGAATCTCTATTTGTGAATAATCAAAAGCACAAAGCTTAAAACCTTTTTCAGCTATGAAAGCTCCGCGAATAGCACGACCTAATTCTGTTTTGATGGGAATGTTCTGAAGATTTGGTTCTTGTGAGGCCATTCGACCGGTTGTTGTGCCGGTTTGGATAAATTTTGCGTGAAGGCGATCCATATCATCAAGTAAAGGTGGAATTGCGTCTATATATGTAGACAAAAGTTTTGCCAATTCGCGAAACTCAAACACTAGAGGCACTATAGGGTGCATGTCACGCATTTTCTCCAGCTCTGATTCCTTGGTTGAACGAGCTCCGCTAGCAGTTTTCTTAGCATTCTTAACCGTCAGGCCAAGTACATCAAACAATATTTCTCCAAGTTGCTTTGGCGAACTGATATTGAACTCTCTACCAGCAAATTTCCAAATCTTTTGCTCCAAGTCCGCCGCTACTTCGTGATATGTTTTGGAAAGGTTTGATAAAATCTTACGATCTATTTTTATACCACGGTCTTGCATAATTTTTATAACCGGCATAAGTGGTACTTCTATCTCATCAAAAACTTTTTTGAGTCCTCGTTTGTCGAGCTCCACCGTAATGGCGCTACGTGCTTTAGCAAAGGCTTGAGGATCGGCTGGATCTTGATTTGTAAAAGCCAAGATATCTTCAAGTTGTGGCTGAGTTGTATTTGAATTCACCAACCAAAGAGCAACTGCAACTTTATTTAATTCGTCTGCAGGAATAGTAGGAGTCGTTGACACGTTTGAAGCAGATGTGCCGATACCGGCAGCATCAACACCAGCCGCTTCAGTCTCACCATCACCCCGTACCACACCATCGCTCTGTATAGCCTTTTTCTGACC
The DNA here is from genome assembly GCA_903870235.1 of uncultured bacterium. GTDB lineage: Bacteria > Patescibacteriota > Minisyncoccia > Phycocordibacterales > PALSA-1337 > C7867-002. The sequence continues at coordinate 348 of CAIQCA010000063.1, read as the reverse complement.
AGCCTCGCCGTTTACAGCCTTTTCTAGCCTCTGACCAAGAGTACGAAATTCCAAGCTGTGCCAATAATTATTTACACCCTTAATATCCAACGACTCCTTGAAGGTTTTCTCTGGCAAAACAAATGTTATAGGCACATCACGACGAATGGTCGCCAACATTTTACTAAATTCTGCTTCTTCAGCATTATCGCGCAACAATTGAACAATACGTGGTGTGATGCCAACTTTGATAAAAGCCTTGTCGCCAGCTTCCTGTGCACCTTTTTTATTTAATTCCTTATAAATATTTTCAATCGTTCCAAAAGTTGAGATCAAGATCGTGGCTGTCTTTTCACCAATTCCTTTTAT
>CAIQCA010000062.1 GCA_903870235.1 uncultured bacterium | reverse complement strand
GAAGCCGTCACGGTTTGAGAAGAACTCATAGTTACAGTACAAGTTGTACCGTTACCAGAACAACCGCCACCACTCCAACCAGAGAATGTATAACCAGATGTTGGCGTTTCTGTTAGGGTTACAGATGTTAAAGGTAACCCAGAATTATATGATGCAAAACAAGCACCACCACAATCAATACCTCCACCACTAACATAACCACCCGCTGGTGGAATTTTGGTGACAGTAAGAACAGGAATTAGACACGCAGCCGAAGCAGTAGCATTAACGGAGACTTTACTAGACTCACCTGAAGTATTATATGCAGATACATAATAACCATATGCAGTCCCTGGCGTTAGATCTGTTTGGGTATATTGGAAAGTTCCGGAAGAAAGAGTAGCTAGGCGGGTTGTACCTGTATAATTATAGACATAATATCCCGTTGGAGCATTACCTGTGGCTGGAGCTATCCAAGATAGACCTATATTACCGCCACAAGCAGCTGAGGTTGAGATAACATTTGTCGGGGTATTGGGAGGAGAAACAGTATATGAAGCCGTCACGGTTTGAGAAGAACTCATAGTTACAGTACAAGTTGTACCGTTACCAGAACAACCGCCACCACTCCAACCAGAGAATGTATAACCAGATGTTGGCGTTTCTGTTAGGGTTACATTACTATTATAAGAATATGATGCGGAACAGGTAGCACCACAGTTTATGTTTGTTCCAGTTATTATACCGCCAGCAGTAGGACTAATTAAAACATTAAGTGTTGGTGGTGCTACCGTGACTGTAACTGAGGAATCAGAAGGTGTAAAACCCGTCAGCGGTTGACAAAATGACACATTATAGGTGGTCGTAACATAAAGAGGCCCGGTATTAACCGTGAGAGTTTGTGGTGCTATAGATGAACTTGATGTCAGTAAAGGTGATGCAATACCAATTGAATCAGTATATATCTTACAACCAACAGTATTGGCTGTTGTCAAAGTAAGATTAGAAGAACTTCCATTTGGAACCGATGTTGGCGATGCTGTCAGAGTTGCAGTCGCAGCATATACATTGAAAGTCATCGATAAAGTATTTACCAAATAATCAACATTCGCTGGATATTTATGTGCATAATATTTTACTACTATTGTATGCTGACCAGCCGATAATGCTGGCTCTGGAAATTGAGCTACAGGAAAATTGGCATACTCTGTAGAAAAACCACAGTTATAACCTTTTATATAAGGGCTAGGAGAAATAGTTGCTGGACAACTAAGACCACCACTTAGTACCAATGTCCCATCAGATACAGCAATACTATTAGTAAATATATTGGCATAAGAACCCCCGTCTATTGACGCGGTCATGTATAAATTACTAAGATTAGATGTAGATTGAGCAGCTACAACTAAACTAAAACGTCCATCATATCCGTACGAAAAAGATTGACCATCAACACTTTGCAGACCAAATAAATATATACAAGAATGGTTGGTTGCAGCGCAAACTGTCCCGGCCGCATCATATTGCACGCATGTATATCCTGTATATCCTGCTGGACATGATACAGGTGTGGTTGTCTCCGCCTTTGCCACATGTGTATCCAAAGAAAAAATCAGTACGAGAGAAAATATTGCAACTAGTGACACTGACAAAAATGTTGTTTTCTTCATAAAAAGAATTTACCTGATAAAGAAGAGTATTCAGATATATAGTATACTAACTTAAACCCCAGGACACAAACGGGCATTCATATAGCTTTTCAGCAATACGTTCAATGGTTTGTTGATCCCAGGGGATGAAAATTAATCAATACACATATTGAAAAACCAGCAGTGTGGCAAGTCTCCATCTAGATACCACTTTCCGTCATATGTCACGATCATTATGGTCTGGCCGGAAGAATCCTTACATAGTCCGTAATGGTCCGTTTTTTCGAGTAATTCGGTGCAACCCCTAAAAGCAAAATAGCTTTCAAAAGATGAGTGCGCCTGACGTAAAAGCATTAACCAATTGTTTGCAAGCATAAAAGATACTGCCACAAAAATAATTATGAGAGTTATTGTAGTTCTGTGAACTTGAAGTTTAGACATAGATAAATTATACCAGTTTTGATACAAATAAGGCGCAAGCGTTATTCACGCAAACGCCTTATTGGTTTCGTCCAGAAAAAGCTTAACGGCCTCTTTTGGCGGTACGCTTCTTGGCTTTCTTGACGGTCTTCTTGCTTTTTGTAACGCGAGATTTTGAAGTTTTCTTTTTCATATGAGTTGTATGCGAACTAAAGTTGCATATAGATATTGATTTTTTAAACAGAATAAATTATTTTTCCGACCGAGAGTGCGCTTCCGCACAAAAATAATTTCTGACTATTGTTTAGTATGACAGTATGTAGCAAGAATGCAACATGTGTATAACAATTTTTATTTAGTCAGACCGGTTTCACTAACATTATTTAGTAACTCTTCGGCGCGTGCAGCCAGTGACAAAAAGATATCTAACTCTTTCACAGAAAACTTTCGGGGTTTTGTATCTTTTACACAAAACACAGCTACAGGAATTTTTGTCGCGTAATCAAACAATGCCATTCCTGCATAAAATCTCACATATGGTTTACCAATGACCATAGGATTGTCTGCGAAGCGTTCGTCTTTTCTGCAATCAGGAATTATAAATAGTCCGTCAGCCACTAAAGCGTGCCCACAGAAAGATATTGCCCTATCGCCATATTCAGCATCCAATCCCTGACAAGATTTATAATACTCGCGGTTTTTATCGAGAACAGTAAGAGTAGACATCGGTACGTCCAGCTTTTCTATAGCACCTTTTGTCAGTTCATCAAATTTACTATCGGATTTAGAACCATCCAAAAGACCCAACCTTTTGATAGCTTGTAACCGCTCATCCTCTTTGGGATCTTCTGGTGCGTATTGCATTTCAGATAGGTATTACTTGGACTTTAAGGTGCCACCAATACTGATAAATTGGCCGTGTTGCTGGTTACAGAGCTATATTGATTTGATACCCAAATCGTATGAAGACCTATTTGGATGTTGGTCGGAACAGTAAATACGATAATAGTCCCGTCCGGAGAGACATAAAGCACATTGGCTGGGTATCCATATTGTCCATCAAAATGGACTTTGGTTGAACTATCAAAGCCGACACCTAAAATGACTGCGGCAGTGAGGTTATCCGCTGGGACCGTTGCTGGACTTATCGACCTTACAGACAATGCTGGACTAGTCAAAGTAAACCACCCACTCACCGGATCAGAATCTGATGGAGTATAAGAAGTCGATTCTATGTGGATACGGTAAGTTCCAGTAGCAACATTTTCATTGGCATTGATACTAGAGGAGTAAATATTTCCAACTTTCCACTGAAAACTACTAGTGCCAAAACCAGAAGTCTGTATGAGACCAGCCCCAGCACCGCCCACTTGTTCAAGAATAATATTGTAAGGATAATTCAATGGAGTATTCCATGAAATATTGTAGGTTTTTCCGATAGCCAGAACATCGCCAGAATTTGGAGATAAGATAGATGCATGAATATTTGTCGTGGTAGTAGTCGCTGCTGGTGGAGTCATCGAAATTGCCGGTGATGCCGGGTTTGGATTTATGACGGTCACGGTGTTACCTGGTGTAGTAACAAGATTAACTGTGGGAGATGTTACACCTGTAGATGAACAACTTCTCTTTTGTATCACGGCACGAGTGGCGGGGCCAACTGTTCCAGTCGGAGAGATTTTGTTCGCGATCTGTAATGCCTTCACGGCCGCTTTGGTCGAAGGACCAAAATGTCCATTTGGTGCAACAGAGAGGTATCCCCTATCGACAAGATACTTCTGGAGTGAAGTTACTGGACCAGAAGAATTACTATCAGTATTACCGAGACTTAGGTCAGATGATAGAGCT
>CAIQCA010000061.1 GCA_903870235.1 uncultured bacterium | reverse complement strand
CGGCGCTTGGGCACTCAGGATCGAAAGGGTAGATATTAAAAAGAAATTAATCTACGCATCTACTGTGACCAATTGTTGGGGATCGCAAGATTTTGTTTGCAAATTTAGTAATAGATTGGTGAACAAGATTAAGAGAATAAAGGTCAAGGTATCCTTTTCAGACTTCTTATCACATGGAACTTTGTACACCAATAAACGTAAAGCAGAGCGACACGTGAAAGAAGCTGAAGAAAGCGCTCATCGGTGGTGTCTTCGTCAACAGAGGGCAGGTCGTTTACCTAGTTGGAGCAACGACTGAAAGTTTAAATGTGCCAAGAATATCCGGTCGCTTTGCGGCCGGTTTTTTTATCACCAATTTATTACAATTATTTCTGCAGAATATATTTCAACCAAATTGTCTTTTTGCCTGGATTTTGCCATTGTTCAGCGCTCAATATTTTCAAGTTGAACTCTTGGAATATTTTACTCAACTCCTCTGGTTGCCATAAAGAGAAGAAACGTTTGTATTCATAGCCATAATCATTTTCTATAACCTCATGTTCGCCATCTCCTTTCTTGACCGCTATATGGATAATTCCGCCGGTTTTTAAAACTCTAGCCATCTCTTTTATGACTAGATGTATTTTATCTTTTGGAATATGAAGTAACGAGGCTTTGGCAAATACTCCGTCAAAAGAGTTATTTACAAAAGGAAATGTTTCGAGCATATTACCAATTATGAACGTCGCTTTAGGTGTGTGCTCTTTTGCGATTTTTATAAGTTCTGGCGACAGGTCCATGCCACAAACATCGATATCTTTGTCAGACATCTTCTTTGACTCGATTCCTGGACCACAACCCAGATCCAAAATCTTCGAGCTTAGTGGTAAATGTTTTATGAAATCTTCCAGGAAATCATTGTCCCAGGTATCATCTTTATGATCCTTATAATAATCACTAGCGATCTTGTCATATGTGTTTCTATTTTGTTCCGAGTCTGTGTTTGGCATTGGTTTTTATTACCACGGATACTTCTTATCTTTGAACCAGAATTGTCCTGTCTCTGGCTTTGAAATAGCGAGCTTATAGATACTCTCTGCAGCCTCTTCCGGTGTTGTTGTAGCATCATCGCCACCCATGGATGTCTTTACCCAACCAGGATGGACAGAAGAAACTGTTATAAAGTCCGGACTCATGGTTGGAGCTCCGGCTATACCAATCTCATTTCTTTCGTGTTGCATGCGCATGGCCAGTGTTCGGGTGTACATATTTAGCGCGCATTTGGAGATTTTGTAAGCTGGATAATGGAAAGGGAAATGGGAGGTGTTGGCATCTTTCATGTCTGTGTCCGTAAGTGAACCAGCCGAAGAAGATAAACTTACTATGTGACCACATTTGTTCATTATCGGGATCAAGTGTTCAGTCAGATCGATTGTACCTATCAGGTCAACTTCAAGAGTTTTGCGTAACTTATCGACTACTACGGATGTTTCGTCATCATCAAACATGGCACCAGCATTGTTTATCAGAATATCTATATGAGCATCTGACCTGGCAATGTCGGCACAACATTGATCGATTGACTCCGGTTGTGAAAGGTCGAGTCGGTGGATGATCAGTTGGGGATGAGTAAAATCTACTTTTCCAGTAGTAGAGGTTCCTATAACTTTATAGTTTTCCGTCAGAAATTTTTGAGTCAAGGCCTTACCTATACCACGACCAACACCAGATATAAAAACCGTTTTCATATTGAATACATTTTAACATAAAAAAATGGTCCCGCACCTCCATGCGGAACCATATTGAACATTGTTTTACCGATGGGTGCCTGTGCAAATCTTCCGAGTTGATTCAGAGACGGCGTCCTGAAACTCTGGAATTGTCTTACCGTCAACCGATAAGACGCCGCTGGTCCGAATCAGGACCGGTAGATGATCGTTGTCAGCAACATAGAGCACTCCTTTGAGGACGGTCCTCCTGTCCATGAAACAACCCCTCCGAGTCGTCATGGTCATGTTTGCATCATCAAACGACGTGGTTTTGAACGAACCGATTCCTCGCAACGCCTCGACCGTGGCCTGGACGTTGCTGTACTCGATTGGGTCCACAAACTTTACGACGATTTGCCTTAACTTCACTATCTCCCCCTTTGTTTACTGTTCGGAGTTACCGTATCATCTTATATTAAAAATGTCAAACCAAACTTTTATTCGTATCTTAAGGCTTCAATCGGGTTGAGTCTTGAAGCACGTCTAGCGGGGTAATATCCGAAGACGATACCTATAACAGCGGATACTCCGAAGGCTAGCAAAACTGATGATGTTGAGATTGAAGACTGGAGTATACCAAGCGCAGTAACCGTATACGATATAATCCAACCAAGGAATACACCGATGGCTCCTCCTATGACGGTTAGGGCAACTGCTTCTGTGATGAATTGAGTGTTAATGTCATGACGCTTAGCCCCTATAGCCTTACGTAGGCCTATTTCGCGAGTTCTCTCAGTCACCGTGGTTAGCATCATGTTCATGATCCCAATACCTCCCACAACTAGGGATATACCAGCAACTGCTCCGAGAAGAATTGTAAATGTCCCGGTAACACTTGAAGCAGCTGAAACTATGGAAGCTTGATTTAACACGTTGAAATCAGCTTGAGTTGGATCGCTGATATTGTGTCTTTGTAAGAGCAGATTGGTTATGTCATTTTGTACCTGAGTCATGACATCTGGAGAAGTAGCCGATATGCTCAAAGTGGTTAGGTAGGTAGTTTTTCCTAGTAAGAAAAGTTGTGCATCTTGAAGGGGAATATAAACGGCGTCATCTTGGTTATTGAAACCACTTGAACCCTTAGATACGGTTACCCCGACAACATTAAAAGGCATACCTTTGATAGTAATAGTTTGCCCGATAGGATCTGTACCTGTAGCAAAAAGATCGCTGGCTGTAGTGGGTCCTATAACTGCTATACGGGACAAATTCTTTCCATCTGCATCGGTAATAAATTGACCTTCATTGACTTGAACGTTGTGAACACCAGCGTAGGCTGAAGTAATGCCTGTGATAGTTGTGTTGGTGTTAGTGCCCTTGGCTGTAACCTGGTAGCGCCCCGAAACTTCCGGTGAGACATCTTGTATGTTCGCTACTTGTGTGGAAATAGCAGTTGCATCGTCTGGAGTAAGAGTTTGAGCATTTCCGCGACCGGCAGAGGCGCTATAACCGAAAGATCTTTGGGCACCAGGAAATATTTCTATTAGGTTTGAACCTAGAGACTGGATATTGGCCTGTATAGAGCCCTGTGCGCCTTGACCTATAGCTACCATTACTATGACTGAGCTGATACCTATGATGATGCCAAGCATAGTAAGAGACGTGCGCACTTTATTGGCGGTCAGCGCTGAAAATGTTTCGTGTAATATATCTCGAGTAGTCATGATTTATATAAGTTTATTTACCAGACTTACGTTTACCGTCATTGATAATCCTTCTTTCATGGCCGCTACCATCTTCCAAGATAAGTCCATCTTTTATATATATGATACGGTCCGCATGTTCAGCTACCTCTCGTTCGTGAGTAATAAGAATAATGGTCCTCTGGTGTTCTTTATTTAGACGTTGGAAAGTTCCGAGTACGATATCTCCGGTATGAGAATCAAGATTACCAGTTGGTTCATCGGCCAAGATAAGCGCGGGATTATTTACAAGCGCTCTTGCGATAGCCACACGTTGAACTTGACCACCAGATAGTTGGTTCGACATATGATTGTAACGGTCCTCATCTAAGCCGGCGCTCTCCAATGCTGCCTTAGCGTGCTTCATACGTTCTTTCTCTGGCATTTCCGCATATATGAGCGGCAACATAACATTTCTTAGAGCGGTGGCACGGGGAAGTAGGTTAAATGATTGGAAGACAAAACCGATGCGATTACGTCTGATATCTGCTAGTTCATCGTCGGAGAGTTTGGATACGTCATGTTTATCGAGGTGGTATGTACCGGATGTTGGAGTATCGAGCGCACCTAGGATGTGCATGAGGGTAGACTTACCGGAGCCGGATGGACCCATGATAGCTACAAACTCTCCGTCTTTTATCGTGAAAGAAACACCACGCAAAGCCTGCGTCTCGTTGTCACCGTTCACGTATTTTTTTGTAATATTTTTTACTTCAATCATTGTTTTAACGCCCCTAGTTGCCTGGTCTACCGGCTGCTCCGCCGATAGCTCGTGTGGCGCCTCCACCAGCTCCGCCACGTCCTCCACTCAGACTAGAGAGAAGGCTAGGTGCAGAAGCGGTAGCCGCTGAAGCGCTTGCATTAATTGTGCGGGTTACAACATTTTCACCACCAGAGAGACCACTTACGATCTGAGTATTGGTGCTATCAGCTTCTCCAATTGTGACAGTAACTTGTGTCGGTGGCGTGGTTGTAGTTATTGTTCTTGATGTAGAGACACCTGAAGGTAATGCTCTTGTTGAAGAAGCAAAGTTTCTTGTTGTTGAGGCAAATCCTTGCGTGGAAGAAGCAAATCCTTGTGTCGACGAGGCAAAGTTTCTAGTAGAAGAAGCAGATCTGGCAGAGTAATTTCCCGCAAGACCAGTAGCACCTGTCGTATTGGTATTCAGACTTGCCAATATTACAGACTGATCAAATGTTTCGACATAATTTGTGCCGTTCTTGGTTTTGATCGCACTAGTAGGAACAACGATTACGTCAGATAATTGTTTTGTTATAATCGTTGTGTTCACACTCATTCCTGGCTTGATACCTGGGTCTGTTGTGTTTATAGCAATCTTAACACCATAGGAGACTACTCCCTGAGTAACAGTTCCCACTAGATCAACTTGAGAAACTGTTCCTGTTGCTGTGAGATTGCTTATCGCGTCAAATGTTATAGTTGCTGGTTGTCCCGTTGCTACTTTAGAGGCGTCTACCTCATTGAGGGAAATTGTGGCAATTTTGTTATCACCAACGATAGTTGCTATCACGCTACTACCGCTTGCTTGATCGTATAGATTAACAGGAATACGCCCTACGATACCGTCAAATGGAGCCTTGATAAAATAGTTTGCGTAAGATTGTTCTTGTTGTTGCAACGACAATTTAGCAGCCTGTACATCCAACGGATCGGCTCCTGTGATAAGGTTTGTTAATGTGTTCTCGGAGCTAGCTACACTATTTTGTGCTGACGTTAGACTGCTCAAGTCACTGTTAATTGTATTAACCCATGATGAAATATTGCTTTGTGCACTAGTAGATTGACTTGGTAGATAGTCTGATTGGGTAGTGATGATAAGATTCACAGTGTTTTGGCCATTTTGCAAAGCATTGGATACTTGGCTTGCTAGATCGTGGGTGTCTGAAAGAACCTGACTAATTGTTGAAGTGGCACTATTTCTGTCTAGATTCTTATATTCTGATAGCAATCTGTTGTAAGTATTGTTGGCTTTATCATAGCTAGTACCCATTTGATTGCGGTAGTTTTGAGCTGTCGTTGTAAGATCACTTGCCGCCTGTTGGCTTAAAAATTGGTTCTTACCATACAACATATTATTTAGACCAGGCATAACTGTTTGGAGGTCAATAAAAGTATTGGATATTGAGTTAAATGCCGTAGAATATGATTGCGTTACAGAGTTTTGTGCGTTCGAAAGGTCTGTGGTCTTAGGGGCTTGGGTTAACTTTTGAAACGATAATCTAGAGTTCTCTAAGCTTAACTGGGCTTGTGTTGGATCGATGGTGGCCAATAAGTCGCCAGTATGTACATGATCGCCAACTTTTACAACAATTGAGGTTATGGTTCCTGAAACGGAACTTTTTACGTCTAGTTGATTTTCTGCAGAGACTTGACCTGTTCCTGTGACTGTCTGTGTAATTGTTCCGCTGCGAACTTTGGAGACTGCGTATTGTGGGATATTGCTTGTGGAAGTTACACTACGATACCAATAATAACCACCAACAATGATCAGGATAACAACGACTGTTGTTATAATCTTATGTGCTCGGATTGCGCTCGATATTTTTTTAGACATTTGTTTTTATAATTTATTTCTTTTGATTATTGGTGAGGTGTAACTGGTGTAGTTGTGGTACTTGATTGGGATACAGTTTGTTGTGGCGGGGAAGGCATTATCCTTATGAAGGTGGCGATTAGACGACCACTTTCATCTGGAGAACCTATAGCCGTGATCCAGGATCCAACTTGTATATCCGTAGTTGTTCCTTGGTTGTGGATTTGACGAATAACTGTTTGCGGACTAACTATTACTACGTATTCAGTATCAGATTGACCTTTTACCAACAGTTGGCCGCCAGCTGAAGACATCACTTGTCCAGCTGTACCATGTGGGGATGGTGCTCGATTACCGATATCGTAAAATGGAGATACTGGACCACTCATCACCTCCATATAATGTCTATCCCATCTTTCACTGAATTCTCCTTTGAGGAAACCCACAGCTACACCTGCAGAGAATATGACCATAGCAACCAATATGATAATCAGAAGAATTAGGACTTTCTTGAGAGTCGGGTGCTTAGCAAGGCTTTGGATATTTTTTTCTATTTCTTTCATTTTTTATTGGTTATTTATTAAATTTGTGATGTTCTAATATTTTTCATATACAAAAAACTCTTGCTTGCGGAATACAAGAATCCTGCAAACAAGGCTATTACGGCGGCAACACTCAGCATTGGTAATGATTCTATCATAGCCATTCCTAGCTCTTTCCATGAGCCGAGTAGGTTGCCACCATCGGTTACCAAAACAGAAAAATAAGATGAGAATCCCGAGTCTATCATGGCACTAGACATAGAAATTATGGCCGGTATAAATGCGATTACGGCTACACATGCGGCCATGGCGTATGACGTGCACCTGATTATATTCCTTTTTCTGTGTAATGTGATGACGCCTGTTTCGATGCCAATAACGACGCTGTTTGGCGCTTTTTCTGCTGAAATCTTCGAAAATAATGCCTTGTAGTTGTCTTGTTTCATTGTCGTGGTATTTCTACGATTATATTAGTTATTATGGTGCAAAGTAAGGATTTCTCGTATTTTGATGATTGCTCGATGGTGCCAACTTTTTACGGTATTCATTGGCTTTGAAAGAACGACGGCGATCTCTTCGAAAGTCATATCGTCCGTATAATGCATCACCAAAACTGCTTTCCAGTCAGGTGGAAGGGTATCCATGGCTTTGGTTAACTCAGCCGCTGTTTCCTTGTCCTCAAAAATTTCCGGAGCTAGCGGTTCCTGGTCCTTGAGTGTGTCTGCGAAACCCGCATCATCCTCAGAATTATGAGAATCCATGACAGAGAAAGAAAATGCTCGACGTTTTTTTATATTATCCAAGGCTGAATTTCTAGCAATCGTAAAAAGCCAAGTGGTAAACTTCTTGTCTTTTTTGAAACTTTTTATATGTTTCCAGGCCTTAAGAAAAGTTTCTTGAGTTATATCATCGGCATCTTCTTTTTCTTTGGCATATTGGCGTACGAAGTTATATATATGATCTACGTGTCTATTTACCAAAATAGTAAATGCATCATCATCGCCACCCTTGGTTAGTTCCACCAATTCTTCATCCGTATGTTTGTGCATAACATACATCATACATCATTTTTTGGTCGTCTGGATAATCACCCGATCTTGTGCCATAGTATATGTATGAAAAGCTCAAATATAGAGGAGATGGCACCGATAATAATGGCTGAGATCAAAAAAGCTCAGTCTATTTTATTGCATTGTCATATCTCTCCAGATCCAGATAGTGTTGGTTCGGCATTGGCTATGAAATTTGTTCTAGAGAGCCTTGGCAAGAAAGTGACAGTCATAAAAGGGGATTCAGAATTTCCTCGGGGATTTATGCATTTTCCTGGAGCAAAGGATATTGTGCTCAAGAACTTTACTGAAGTTGATCTCAAAGATTTTGATTTGTATATTGCTGTAGACACGTCTGCTATTACGCAGATTACAAGGATTCAACCGGTCACTTTTCCATTACCGATAAAGTCTATAGTTATAGATCACCACCCCTCAAATCCGGGTTTTGCTGATATAAATCTGATAGTTCCAACCGCACCTGCTACTGGTCAGGTGATATATCTGCTGCTGAAAGTGTGGAATATTTCCATAACTCCTGATATGGCTGCCAACATGTTTATCGCCATATATACTGACACTGTAGGCTTGAAAATCGATGTTACTACGCCGGAAACCTACGAGATAGTGGCAGAGTTGGTAAAAATATATCCAGATTTCCCAAAATTGATATTCCAAATGGAGAATTCTGAAACACCAGAAACTTTGGCTCTATACGGAATGGCTTTGAGTTCAATCAATGTTTTTTTGGATAATAAGCTGGCCATATCTGGGGTTTCTTATGCTCAGCTACAAAGTAAGAATATCACCGAGGTTAGATTGAGTACTAGCGCCATTTCATCGTCCATGAAGGTTGTGGCTGGTTGGAAGGTTGTCGTATCGATGATAGAGATTTCACCAAATAAAGTTAAATGTAGTTTTCGTACAAACGATGTTGTAAATTTTTCTGTTGGTGGATTGTCGGCCGCCTTCGGGGGTGGAGGACACAAAGCGGCGGCAGGGGCTGTTATAGAGGCTTCACTTGAGGATGCACAAAAACTTATTGTAAGTAAAGCCAAAGAATTATATAATCTCTAAACCATAATAGTTATTATTAGTTTTAATTAATCTAATTAAGTATGAGCACATTTAAGCAGGTGATCGTGGCGGTAGTCGCAATATTAGTTATAGGAGCGGCATGGTTTTTTACAGATCGTAAATCCGATGTGGCTCCGATTGTGAGCTCTACCCCAACGACAACTCCGATATCGATCCCATCGACAACTAGAAGTATTCCAATGAGTAGTTTAGCAAATGGTAAATCAATAGACTCAATAACATCAAAATCTATGCATACAGTCACAATACAAACCACAAAGGGAACTATCGTTTTTGAAACTTACGACTTGGACGCACCAAAGACGGTTGCAAATTTTATCACCCTTGCTAACAAGGGATTTTATAATGGCACTATATTTCACAGAGTCATTCCAGGTTTCATGATACAAGGCGGTGATCCTACTGGTACTGGTATGGGTGGACCTGGCTATAAGTTTGCCGATGAACTTGATCCAAATACTCCTTCTGCGCAAGCTGGATATGTGCAAGGTATAGTCGCCATGGCAAACTCCGGACCAGATACCAATGGTAGTCAGTTCTTCATAATGCATAAAGACTATCCACTTCCTCACAACTACACAATATTCGGTAAAGTTATTTCTGGCCAAGATGTGGTTGATGCTATTGCAAACACTCCTCGTGATAAGAGTGATAAGCCTTTGACTAAGGTTGTCATGGAGAAGGTGACGGTTGCTGATAAGGCCCAGTAAATAAGTAAAACGCAGTAAAATCCCAAGCTACTACTGTTTGCTTTGGGATTTTTTGCTGTACTTGACAAAATGGACTATATAGATTATAGTTTTTGCGGAGGATTTAATATATGAAGCATCGTGATGTGTTGATTGTTGGTGTGGGATCGCATTTAGACGTTGGTCTCATAGCAGGGCACCTGTCGTCTAAAGGGGTGGCCATTATCTTGGTGGAGGCAATGAGCAATCCCAAAGTGGCTCAAGCGGCACTGGATCAAATCCGGGCCCAGGAAGAGGCCCTGAAAGGCCTGACGGAATCAGCGCTACAGATTACAGCTCGCCAACTGGAAGTTTTCCAAGTTGATGAGCGGGCGTCTGAGCCGCGTTCATATCCACCACCAAAGTCGCGCAGCAAGCAGATCCCACCCAGAAAGATCATTGCTACTCGCGCAAGGCCAGCTTAACTGGCCTTTTTTGTTTTATGCTAATATATATCCATGTCCGATTTCTATAACTCACGCAGAACCAGCCGTATCTTTGACCTCCAAACCAAGGAGTCTTTCAAGATTAGTCGCTCCAAGATCGATCTCTTCATGAATTGTCCGCTATGTTTTTATCTGGATTGCAGACTTGGTGTTGCTAGACCGCCAGGATTTCCTTTTGCGCTCAACTCTGCCGTGGATGCTCTACTCAAAAAAGAATTCGATATTCATAGAGCCAAACAACGTCCACACCCACTCATGCAGGCTTACGGTTTGAAAGATGTTGTACCTTATGAGCATGAGGAGTTAAATATCTGGCGCAGTAATTTCAAAGGCATAACTTTTCTGCATCAAGCGACCAACCTTCTCATTACCGGGGCTATTGATGATATTTGGATAAATAAAAATGGGGAGGTGATTATTGTAGACTATAAATCAACCAGCAAAGAAGAAAAAGTTTCTTTGGACAAGGAGTGGCAGATTGGTTATAAGCGTCAAATGGAAGTCTATCAGTGGCTTTTCCGTCAGAATGGTTTCAAGGTTTCCTCAACTGGATATTTTGTTTATTGTAATGGGAAAACTGATCGGGCCGCCTTCGATGCTAAGCTTGAATTTGATATCGATATAATTCCATATACTGGCGATGATTCTTGGGTTCCTAAGGCTATTTTGGATATAAAAGATTGTCTCATGTCGAACACACTTCCCAAGCCGGCAAAGGCTTGTGATTATTGCGCATACCGAAAATCCGCGCGTGATGTGCAAGAAGAACATAAGAAAATCACGAAGAAATAAAACGACAGATTTAGTGGGTTATCCTCTAGATCAGTGGTGTCTTAAAAATTGGCGCGCACTTGCCTGTACACGCCAATTTTTACTTTATAGCCCACCTGAATTTTAGTAGTTTGTTTAGATATATTTTTTGTATTTTCTCCAGATTAAAGTCGGTTTATCTGGTTAGGGAAGTCAATGCCACGTACTATTACTATTTTATAAGGGTTACATCGACATGTAACCTTGTTTAGTTTATGGTTATGAAATAAAGTCCAGGTGAGGAAGTTATGAAAAAATCCTCAAAAATCTTTCAATTTTTGTTCAAAAGTTTTCGCGCGGTTGTCCTATTAGTTATTTTGACGCGACTAGTACAGTGCTATTTTTCTATGACATAT